>VAYC01000145.1 GCA_005885025.1 Actinomycetota bacterium
GCGTTCGCGGCGACACTGGAGCGGTTCCACGAGCTTGGTCTGTGAAGCAACATCAGGTCGGGAGGCGCTGCTGGTGCTGGTCCTCCCCGTCGTAGATCAAGCGGACGCCGTCCAGGCGAACCGACGGATGTAGTCGATGCCGCTGGGGCGTTCCTTCTGCCATCAGATGGATGACTGTGCAAGCACGCGCGGTCAGGGCGTCAGCGATCATCCGGCGGTGGCAGCGCCACCAAACGGACTCGGCGCACATGAACGCGGTGGGCATGTCGGCCGAAGTCTCGATCAGCCATCGGATTGCCCGGTCGAATTCCTCGGTGTCCATGTAGTCCGCGTAGCCTCGAAAGGCCGGCGATCGCAAGGACACGTTCGGGGAGTCCGGACGAGGCTTACGCCACCCTCCGAGGGCCTTTCGCCACACGTACTCGATCCCCTCGGCGCGCAAGCTGGCCTGGAGCTCCTTCTGGCCGAATTGGGGGTGCTTCCGAGATCCGGGAGCGGTTCGCACGTCTGCCACGCGGCAGATGCCAGCATCCTGCAGTATGGCCAGGAACTCCTCGATCGACCGGGTCCCGTGTCCAACCGTGAAGATGGTCGGTCGGGGCGCGGTCTTCCCCGTCACGTTCGCCGCGCGGACCCCTACGACGTCGCCTTGCGGAAGGCGCGCGTCGCGCCCGTCAGCGTGAAGAGTCCAACCAGGGCGATGATCCCGAGCGCCTTGCCGAGTTCCATCCACGCGTACCCGAAGTTCATGAACTGCCGCGCCGTGTTGATGACGTAGGTCACCGGATTGAACTTCCCGACCGTCTCCAACCATCCGGGCAACAGGGCCGCGGGCATCATCGCGGTCGAGAGGAACAGCAGCGGGAAGGTCAACAGGATCCCGATCATCATGGTCATCTCGGAGTTCTTCGTGGAGAGCGCGACGATGTTGGAGAGGCCGGCCCACACGATCCCGAAGGCCGCCGCCAGGACCAGCATCACCACCGCTCCGACCACGCCGGTTTTGATCCGCGCCCCCATGATGACGGCCACGACGAGGATCAGTGCGCCTGAAGGATCATCCGAGACGCGTCGGCCATGACCTTACCGATCAAGACGCTGGAGCGGTGGATGGGGCTGATGAGGAACTTGTCGAGCATCCCCTGCTCGAAGTCGGTGACCATTCCCATGCCCGACTGGAAAGCTGACGTCAGGGTGGTCATCGTCAAGACGCTGGGTGCGAAGAACATCAGGTAGCTCGAATACCCGAGCGTCTGGAACTGCGGGAACTGTCCCAGTTTCTTGAAGATCTGGGTGAACAGCAGTAACCACAGCATCGGCTGGAAGAGCGAGAAGAACAGCATCATCGGGATGCGAACCAGCTTCTTCAGGTTCCGCCCGAAGATCGTGGTGGACTCCGCGACCAGGCGCGCCACCGAGTTTCCCGTGGGCGCCGCTCCGGGCCGGAAGTCGCGTGCGTCGGAGGGTCGCGTGGCTTCGATCGTCCTCGCCATGGTCATCCTCTCCCTCTGCCTCTGCCGCGCATGCTTGCGAACATCGAGCTCTGGGCGTGACCGGTCTCTTCGACCCGCATCCGCTCGCCGGTGTACTTCAGGAACACCTCATCGAGCGTCGGGGTGGTGAACGAGAGCTTGGCGATGGGGATGCCCTGCTCGTGCAGCCTGCGAACGATCTCGGACAGGGACTGGCCCGCATCTTTCACCGGAACGGCCACCGAGTGGTCAAACGAGGTGGGCTGGCCGGCGCCGGGGAAGGCCGCCACGGCCTGCTGGGCTCGTTCGACCAACTCGCCGTCGGTGCCCTCCGGCAGCGCGATCGTCACGACGTCACCGCCCACGCTGGCCTTGAGCTCGGCTGGTTCGCCGGCCACCACGATCTTCCCGTGGTCGATGATGGCGAGCCGGTCACACAGGCGATCCGCCTCCTCCATGTACTGCGTGGTGAGGAAGATCGTCGTTCCGCCCGCCCGCAGCTCCTCGAGGTGCCGCCACAGCGCGTTCCGCGTCTGCGGGTCAAGACCCGTGGTGGGCTCGTCCAGGAACAGGAGGGGCGGCTCGTGAACCAGGGCCTGGACCAGGTCGAGCCTGCGGCGCGTCCCTCCGGAGTAGGCCCCCGCTCGCTTGTTCACGGCGTCGGTGAGGCCGAACATCTCGAGCAACAGGCCGGCCCGACGGCCCGCGTCGGCCGCGCTCATGCCGTGCAGCCGAGCCTGGAGGACGAGGTTCTCCCGGCCGGTCAGGTCGATGTCGATCCCGATGAACTGACCGGCGTAGCCGATCATCTTGCGAATCTCCTCGGGTTCCTTCTCGACATCGTGCCCCCCGACGAGGGCCCGGCCCGAGGTTTTCTGCAACAGGGTCACCAAGACGCGGATCGCCGTCGTCTTTCCCGCTCCGTTCGGTCCGAGGAATCCGAAGATCTCTCCACCCGTGACCTGGAACGTGACGCCGTCGACCGCGCGAGTACCGTCCGGATAGACCTTGACGAGATCCTCCACGTTGATCAGATCGGTCACTTCGTCCTCACTCCCTTTGCGGGCTCGAGCCCGTCCATCAGCGTTCGCACCACGTCTCGAGCGAACTGCTCATCGCTTCCCAACTTGGCGTCGTCGCCGATCAGTGCCTCCACGGATGCCTGGCTGAAGCAGGCTCCCAGGAGGAGCCGAGCGGCGGGTTCGGGTGCTGCCTTCTCCGCGATCCTTCCGAGCCGGCGCTCGCCGGAGAGATAGGCGGCGACCGACCCGATGAACTTCATCGGCCCCATCTTGCGTTCGGCGAAGTGGCGGCGCTGCTCCTCCAGCAGTTCGCGGTCGGCCATGACCCCGAACGTGATGGGCAGGATGACCCGGTAGAAGCCGAGCGCGCCGACTGCCAGCTGCTCGAGGTTCTTGCGCACCGTGCCGGTTCCGGCTCGTTCGGGGAGGGTTTCCACGAGGGTGAGGAACTCGGGGAACCTCGTCCGGACGATCTCGTGGATGATGGCGTGCTTGTCCGGGAAGTAGCGGTAGATGCTTCCCTCCGCACACTTGGCGATCTCCGCGATCGCCCGAGTCGTCGTGGCCTTCAGGCCCCGGTCCCGGATGAGCTGCTCGGCCGCGGCCAGGATATGGGCTCGCGTGCCGGTGACCGCTTCCTCAGTGGCCATACGCAGCCGCCTCTTCTGCGTCGTGGTTGCCCACATGGCTCCGCACGAAGAGCAGGGACACGATGGAGGCCAGGATCAGGAACCCGATGGCGATGAACAGCCCCACGTGGATGGCGTGGACGAAGGACGTCTGCACGGCGTGCGTCAAGGTGGCGTCGGCCCCCGACTGGGCGTTCCCGGCGGCGGCGCTGGCCCCGGCCTTGGCCACGATCGAGGTTGCCTGGGCCTTGGACAGGCCCGTTTCCACCAGACGAGCCGCGAACCCCCGCTTGAAGGCGGACGTGACGATGGCCCCCAGCAGGGCGATGCCGAACACACCGCCGATCTCCCGGCTGGTATTCGTGGCTGCCGAAGCCACCCCGGCGTTCCGCGTGGGGACGGAACCCATGACCGCCGCGGTCATGGGGGTCATCGTCAGAGCCATGCCCGCGGCCAGCACGAGGAACGAGGGAAGGATCACCGTGGCGTAGGAAGACCCCACGTCCGTTCGAAGCATCAGGCCCATCCCGGCGGCGGCGATCAGCGGCCCGACGGTCATGAACCACCGGGAGCCGAACCGGTCCGACAGCCTCCCAGCGATGGGGGCCACCACCAGGATGACCACCGAGAATGCGAACAGCCGGATGCCGGCCGCGACCGGCGAATACCCCTCGACGTTCTGGAGGTACAGCGTGAGGAAGAACACCGTCCCGAACATGGCGAAGAACACGGCCGCCGCCTCGATGTTCGCTGCGGCGAAGGTGGGGATCCGGAAGAAGGACAGCGGAAGCATCGGCGATTCGCGGTGCGACTCGACGTAGAAGAAGATCGCCAGCAGGACCGCCGAGAGCGCGAATCCACCGAGGATGAGGCCGTCGGTCCAGCCGCGGGCGTTGCCCTCGATCAGCGCGTACACCAGGAAGAACAGGCCCGCCGTCCCGGTGACCAGCCCCGCAGGGTCGAGCCGGCGGGACCTGCTGGGATCGCGTGACTCCCGGACCACCAGCGCGGTCATAACGAACCCGATGACGCCGATGGGCACGTTGACCCAGAAGATGCTCTGCCACGAGACGTGCTCGACCAGGAATCCGCCGATGACCGGGCCGATGGCGATCGCCAGGCCCGACATGGCCGCCCACACCCCGATGGCGGAGCCCCGCTCGCGCCCGCTGAACGTCGCGGTGATGATCGAGAGCGACCCCGGAAGGAGCATGGCCGCCCCGAGTCCTTGGACCGCCCGGAAGGCGATCAATTGCCCGATCGACTGAGACAGCGCGCAGAGCAGCGAGCCGGCGGTGAACATCACGAGCCCGCCCATGAAGAACCGCTTGCGCCCGTACAGGTCGCCGAGCGCCCCGCCGGTCAGCATGAACGAGGCGAACGTCAGGGTGTACGCATCGATGATCCATTGGAGCCCGGAGACCCCCGCGCCGAGCTGGCGCTGGATGGTGGGCAGGGCGACGTTCACGACCAGGTTGTCCAGCATGGGCATGAACAGCCCGAAGACCATCGCCACCAGGACCCACCACTTGCGGCGGTCGGCACCGGTTCCCTGGGGCCGTTCCATCGTCAGTGTTCGCGCCATCGATCTCTCCCTTGGGTCTCGGATGGTGAGTGAGTACTCGCTCATTCTGAGTGAGTGCTCACTCATTGTCAACTCTCAGCCCGGACGGGCCGGGACATGCGTTCTGAGCCCCTGTAGGCTCGAACCTCCAGCCGCGGGCTCGTTCGGGAGGCTGATCCACATGGCGAAGGCGATCAGGATGGTCACGAAGATCCCTGGTCGACGCTCGGCTGCCATCCTCGAGCGGAAGGGCCGGGTGGTCGCCGATCCCGTCGACCTCCACGTCCCGGCGGTGATCGACCACGCCCTGGGCGCACGGGTCACGGACGTCGACGGCAACACCATGCTGGATTTCTCTGGAGGGCTCGGTTGTCAGCTCGTGGGCTACTCCCACCCGAAGGTGGTGGAGGCGGTCCAGATGCAGGCGGCCAAGGTCTCCCACACCGACTTCTCCGTCATTCCCTACGAGTCCTATGTGGAGCTCGCGGAGCGGCTGGTCGACCTGACGGGCATCACGGAAGGGAAGGTCGCGCTGTTCAACGCGGGGGCCGAGGCGGTGGAGAACGCGGTGAAGTTCGCCAGGGCGGCGACCGGGCGGCCGGCCATCCTCTGCTTCGAGGGCGGGTTCCACGGCCACACGCTCCTCGCCATGACGCTGACCAGCCGGCACAAGCCCTACAAGCAGGGCTTCGGGCCGTTCGCGCCGGAGATCTACCGGCTGCCGTACTCCTATCCGTACCGGAGCGCGCATCCGGATGAGTCGGGCCGGCTGGCCCTCGAGGCGATCGAGCGGGCTTTCGTCACGGTGGTCGACCCGGCATCCGTGGCCGCCGCCGTCGTCGAGCCGATCCAG
>VAYC01000146.1 GCA_005885025.1 Actinomycetota bacterium
GGCGACAAGCTGGCCGGGCGCCACGGGAACAAGGGAGTCATCGCCAAGATCCTGGCGGAGGAGGACATGCCGTTCCTCCCCGACGGGACCCCGGTCGACATCGTGTTGAACCCGCTGGGGGTGCCGTCCCGGATGAACCTCGGGCAGGTCCTCGAGGCCCATCTCGGATGGGCGGCCAAGGCCGGCTTCAAGGCCAACGGCCATAAGGCACCCGACGGGCCGGTCTTCGTGGCCTCACCGGTGTTCGACGGAGCCAGAGAGGGCGACATCATGGACGCCCTGGGCACCGCAAACTCGTCCACGCCCGATGGCCTGGACCTGGTCAACCCGGTGGGGAAGGCCAGGCTGTTCGACGGGCGGACCGGCGAGCCGTTCGACGTGCCGGTGACGGTCGGCTACGTCTACATCATGAAGCTGCTGCACCTGGTGGAAGACAAGATCCACGCCCGGTCCACGGGGCCGTACTCCATGATCACCCAGCAGCCGCTGGGCGGGAAGGCGCAGTTCGGCGGACAGCGGTTCGGCGAGATGGAGGTGTGGGCGCTGGAGGCATACGGCGCGGCCTATGCCCTGCAAGAGCTGCTGACGATCAAGTCCGACGACGTGCTCGGCCGGGTCAAGGTCTATGAGGCCATCGTCAAGGGCGAGAACATCCCAGAGCCCGGCATTCCGGAGTCCTTCAAGGTCCTCATCAAGGAGATGCAGTCGCTGTGCCTGAACGTCGAGGTGCTCTCGGCGGAGGGCAAGGAGATCGAGATGCGGGAGACCGACGAGGACGTGTTCCGAGCGGCGGAGGAACTGGGGATCGACCTCTCCAGGAGGGAACCTGCCGGGGCGGACTTTGACTGAGGGAAGCAGAGAAAGAGACGACGTGACGGCGACGACGATGAAGAAGGGAGCGCTCCTCTAGTGCTCGACGTCAACTACTTCGACGAACTGCGGATCAGCTTGGCCACGGCCGACCAGATCCGGGCCTGGTCGAACGGCGAGGTCAAGAAGCCCGAGACCATCAACTACCGCACGCTCAAGCCCGAGCGCGACGGCCTGTTCTGCGAGCGCATCTTTGGGCCGACCCGCGACTGGGAGTGCCACTGCGGCAAGTACAAGCGGGTCCGCTTCAAGGGCATCATCTGCGAGCGCTGCGGCGTCGAGATCACCCGCTCCAAGGTTCGCCGGGAGCGCATGGGCCACATCGAGCTGGCTGCGCCCGTCACGCACATCTGGTATTTCAAGGGCGTTCCCAGCCGTCTCGGATATCTGCTCGACCTGGCCCCGAAGGACCTGGAGAAGGTCATCTACTTCGCCGCCTACATCATCACCAGGGTCGAGGTGGATCGTCGCCACAAGGACCTCCCCGAGATCGAGAAGGACCTCGACGCGGAGAAGAAGCAGATCGAGGGCCAGCGGGACCAGACGATCGCCAAGCGCCTGAGCGAGCTGGAAGATCGCTTGCGGGACCTCGAGGCCGAAGGAGCCAAGAGCGCCCAGCTCTCGGCCGCCCGACGGGAGGCCCAGCGCGACGTCGACCGGATCCGCGACGGGGCCCAGGGGGAGGCGCAGCACCTCGACAACGTGCTCTCCTCGTTCAAGAACCTTTCTGTGAAGCAGCTCGTCGCTGACGACGTGGTGTACCGGAGCCTCCGGGAGCGCTTCGGTGACTACTTCGAAGGCGGCATGGGCGCCGAGGCGATCAAGCGCCTGTTGATCGACCTCGACCTGGAGGCCGAGGCCGCCAACCTGCGCGAGCAGATCCACACTGCGAAGGGGACTCGCCGCCAGAAAGCCATCAAGCGGCTGAAGGTGGTCTCGCACTTCATCGGCACCAAGAACTCGCCCCTCGGCATGGTCCTGGATGCCGTCCCGGTCATCCCGCCGGACCTGCGGCCCATGGTTCAGCTCGACGGCGGCCGGTTCGCCACCAGCGACCTGAACGACCTTTACCGGCGCGTGATCAACCGCAACAATCGGCTGAAGCGACTGCTCGACCTGCAGGCCCCCGAGATCATCGTGAACAACGAGAAGCGCATGCTCCAGGAGGCCGTGGACGCGCTGTTCGACAACGGCCGCCGGGGCCGGCCGGTGACCGGTCCGGGGAATCGCCCCCTGAAGTCCCTGTCCGACATGCTCAAGGGCAAGCAGGGCCGGTTCCGGCAGAACCTGCTCGGCAAGCGCGTGGACTACTCGGGACGGTCAGTGATCGTCGTCGGCCCTCAGCTCCGCCTGCACCAGTGCGGATTGCCGAAGCAGATGGCGCTGGAGCTCTTCAAGCCCTTCGTCATGAAGCGGCTGGTGGACCTGAACCTGGCCCAGAACATCAAGAGCGCGAAGCGGATGGTGGAGCGGGCACGGCCCCAGGTGTGGGACGTGCTGGAAGAGGTCATCAAGGAGCACCCGGTGATGCTGAACCGGGCACCCACCCTGCACCGGCTCGGCATCCAGGCCTTCGAGCCGGTGCTGGTGGAAGGCAAGGCCATCCAGATCCACCCGCTGGTCTGCTCGGCCTTCAACGCCGACTTCGACGGCGACCAGATGGCCGTGCACCTCCCGCTGTCGGCTGAGGCCCAGGCGGAAGCCCGCATCCTGATGCTCTCCACGAACAACATCCTGTCGCCGGCTCACGGCCGGCCCATCGCCGTGCCGACCCAGGACATGGTGCTGGGCATCTACTACCTGACGATCACCAACCCGCGGCCGGGATCAGACGAGGAGATCCCCCGGTTCTCCTCGGCCGACGAGGCCCTGATGGCGCTCGATTCGGGGTCCATCGACCTTCACGACGTGATCAAGGTCCGGCTGCCGGGCAAGGCCCTCCCCAAGGACATCGCCCCCCGGGGCGAGGCCGCCGGGAACGGCCACGCCCCCCTGATCGAAACCACGGCGGGCCGCGTCGTGTTCAACGAGTCCTTCCCGCCCGAGTTCGAGTACCTCAACCACCACGTCCAGAAGGGTGACGTGGCGGCCATCGTGGATGACTGCGTGGGCCGCTTCGACAAGGCAGCCGTGGAGCTGGTGCTGGACAACCTGAAGCACCTCGGCTTCCACTACTCGACCCGAGCCGGCGTGACGATCGGTCTCGACGACGTGACCACCCCCAAGGAGAAGGCAAAGATCCTGGACCAGCACGAGAAGCGGGCCGAGAAGATCGAGCAGCAATACCGGCGCGGCATCATCACGGACGACGAGCGCAAGCAGGAGCTGATCCAGATCTGGACCGAGGCCACCGACGAGGTGAAGGACGCCATGGAGGCCGCCTTCACCGAGCGCAACCCCGTATACATGATGGCCTACTCGGGAGCGCGCGGGAACATCATGCAGATCCGGCAGATCGCCGGGATGCGGGGCCTGGTGGCCAACCCGAAGGGGGAGATCATCCCCCGACCCATCAAGGCGAACTTCCGTGAGGGACTGACGGTCCTGGAGTACTTCATCTCCACGCACGGCGCCAGGAAGGGGCTTGCCGACACCGCCCTGCGGACGGCCGACTCCGGGTACCTGACCCGTCGGCTGGTCGACGTGGCCCAGGAGGTCATCGTCCGCGAGGAGGACTGCGGTTCTGACCGGGGCCTCCCGGTCCGTGTGGCGTACCGCACGCCGGACGGCCGTCTGGAGCCGGTGAACAGGACCATCCTGGACACGAAGCTCTTCGGGCGGGTCTTCGCCGAGGACGTCAAGGTCGAAAGGAAGACCCTCTTCAAGCGGGGGACCCTGGTCGGCGACGCCGAGCTTCGTGCGCTGGTGGAGGCCTCAGGTCAGTCCGGAGCCATCGAGACTGTCTCCATGCGGTCGGTCCTCACGTGCGACTCGGTGGTCGGGGTATGTCGGCTGTGCTACGGGCGCAATCTCGCCACCGGCCGACCCGTGGACATCGGCGAGTCGGTGGGGATCATCGCCGCCCAGTCCATCGGCGAGCCCGGGACGCAGCTCACCATGCGGACCTTCCACACCGGAGGCGTGGCCGGCGAAGACATCACCCACGGCCTGCCGCGCGTTCAGGAGCTGTTCGAGGCCCGCCGGCCCAAGGGCGAGGCCCAGATCACCGAGCTCTCGGGCGTGGTCTCCATCGAGGACGACGAGGAGAAGAAGGTTCGCCGAATCACCGTCACCTCGGATGACGGCGACCAGGTCCAGTACGCCGTGTCACTGCGGGCCCGACTGGCCGTCTCCGATGGCGACGTCGTGGAGGTTGGCCAGCAGCTCACCGAAGGGTCGGTGAACCCCCACGAGAAGCTGCGCGTAGAGGGCGTCCAGGCGCTCCAGATGCACCTGGTCGAAGAGGTCCAGAACGTCTATCGGTCGCAAGGCGTCACCATCCACGACAAGCACATCGAGCTGATCATCCGCCAGATGCTTCGGAAGGTTCACATCATCGAGCCGGGCGAGACCGAGTTCCTCCCCGGCGAGCTGGTGGACCGGAAGAGGTTCGAGGAGAAGAACGCTGAGGTGGTCGAGGGCGGCGGGGAACCGGCCTCGGCCCGTCCCATCCTGATGGGGATCACCAAGGCGTCCCTGGCCACCGACTCGTGGCTGGCCGCGGCTTCCTTCCAGGAGACCACCCGAGTCCTGACCGAGGCGGCCATCAGCGCGAAGTCCGATCCGCTGCTCGGCCTCAAGGAGAACGTGATCATCGGCAAGCTGATCCCCGCGGGGACGGGAATGGCCCGGTACCGCAACATCGCAGTGCGGATCAAGCCGGACGCCATTCCGGAGTACTGGTTGGCCCGGCAGCGCGAACTGGCCGAGGCCCGCGAGGCGGGGGCCGATCAGCAGGGGACGGTCGGCACCATGACCAGGGAGGAAGCCGAGCAGGCCCTGGGCGGCGTTTTCGGGCTCGACGAGGGCTGAACCCGGCGGGCCGGAGGTCCGGGGCCGAATAGTCCAAAAGCCATAGGCACTCGGCGTGGGTTGTGGAATACTGAGTGGCTCGCGCCGGGTGCCAAAGCTTTGAACCGGCGTCAGTCAGCCCTGAGGAGGACCCGTCGTGAGTGAGATCAGCGACCGCATCCGGGACTTCATTTCGTCGGAGCTCATGTTCGAAGACAGCTCCGGCAACCTTTCGGACGACACTCCGCTGCTGGCCGGCGTGATCGATTCCCTTGGCCTCATGCAGCTCATCTCCTTCATCGAGGAGGAGTTCGAGGTGGCCATCGACGACGCCGAGGTGACCGCGACCAACTTCCGCACGGTGGGCGACATCCAGCGTCTCATCGAGCAAAAGGTTCAGGTGGGTTGAGGACGGCGAGCCCGCCGGTCATCGAGTGGCTGACCACGGAGCAGGCTGAGTTCTATGACTCCGTCTGCAGGTTCGCCCGGACGCTGCCGGACGATGTCCGCGAGCGCGAACGGGCCGAACAATTCTCGCGGGACTCCTGGGACCGGTGCGCGGCCTTCGGCATCCTGGGCATGCCGGTCCCGGAGGAGCTCGGCGGGGGCGGCCAGGACGTCGTTTCCACGATGCTGGGCCTGGAGGCGCTCGGTTACGGCTACCGCGACAACGGGCTGGTCTTCTCCATCAACGCGCACATGTGGACCAGCGAGATCCCCATCTGGACGTTCGGGTCGACCGAGCAGAAGGCGCGGTGGCTGCCCGGGCTGTGCGCGGGAAGCACCATCGGATGCCACACCATCACCGAACCGGAAGCGGGCTCGGACGCGTTCGCCATGCGGAGTACCGCGACAAGGGTCGAGGGCGGCTACGTCATCAACGGTCGCAAGACCTTCATCACCAATGCCCCCGTGGCGAATCTGTTCATCGTGTTCGCGCGGGAGGGGGAAGGGGTCGGGCCGTTCGGGATCAGCGCCTTTCTCGTGGAGGGCGCGTCTCCGGGCCTGAGCGTTGGGAAACCGCTGGAGAAACTCGGGCTTCGGACCTCGCCCATGGCCGAGGTCTTCCTGGATGATCTGTTCGTGTCGGACGCGGTAAGCGCGGGCAGGGCGGTGAGATCTTCAACACGTCGATGCGATGGGAGCGGGCGTGCATCATGGCCAGCCAGGTCGGACTCATGCGCCGAACCATGGAAGCCTGCGTCCGCTACGCGCGGCAGCGCAGACAGTTCGGCAAACCGATCGCCAAGTTCGAATCCGTGGCCGATAAGGTCGCCAACATGAAGATCGCCGTGGACGCGGCCAGGGCGCTGGTCCTTCGGGTGGGGTGGCTGATGGACCAGGGCCGGGAGGCGATGGCGGAAGCAGCCGTGGCCAAGGCCTTCGTGTCGGAGGCGAGCGTCCGTGTTCACCTCGATGCGCTCCAGGTCCACGGCGGGTACGGGTACATGTCGGAGTTCGAGATCGAGCGAGATCTTCGGGACGCTCTGGGCGGGACGCTGTACTCGGGGACCACCGAGATCCAGCGCCGGATCATCGCCCGGAGCCTCGGGCTTTAGGCCATGGTCGCCGGAGCCTTCCCCCGGGTCGGTGGCCTCCCTTATGTGCTGCACGGGCTGCTGTCGGAAGCCGCCCATACCGAGCCCGGCCGGGAGGCCGTTCGGTGCGCGGGACAGTCGATCACCTACGGAGAGCTCGACGCCGCGGCCAACGGGTTGGCCAGGGCTCTGATCGGCGAGGACGTCCGGCGGGGGGACCGAGTGGCCATCCTCCTTCCCAAGAGCATCGAGATGGTGGCATCGGTGTACGGCGTGATGAAGGCGGGCGCCGCGTACGTGCCGCTCGACTCCCAGGCTCCCGTGACCCGGGGGGCCCTGGTGGCCGCAGACTGCACGGTCGCCGCGGTGATCACCACCTCCCGCGACGCGGCGTCCCTGCTGTCCGAGATGGACGTCCGGGGGCACCTTCCGCGGGTGGTCGTCGTGGTCGACGAAGGCGGCGGACCGGCTGACCTCCCCTGCCGGGCCCTGAATTATCGACAGGCCCTCGCCGGCCCCGACGTGACCGACCCCGAGGTGCCGGTAATCGAACAGGACCTCGCCTACATCCTGTACACGTCCGGTTCCACCGGCGTGCCCAAAGGTGTCACCCTGACCCACCGGAACGCGCTCACGTTCGTGGAGTGGTGTGCGCGCAGCATCGGAGTGCGGCGGGAGGACCGGTTATCGAATCACGCACCGCTGCATTTCGACCTGTCAGTGTTCGACGTGTATCTCGCCGCCCTCGGCAGGGCAACCCTGGTCCTGGTGCCGGGAGTCGAGGCTTTCTTCGGCTCGGCCCTGGTCGAGTTCATTCAGCGGGAGGGCATCACGGTGTGGTATTCGGTCCCCTCGGCCCTGATGCTCGCGACGCGGGCCCTCAAGGAGCCGGGGCTGCTTCCCTCCCTCCGGGCGGTCGTGTTCGCAGGCGAGGTTTATCCCACGAGCCACCTGCGGGAGCTTCGGCGCCTGGTCCCGGGAGCCGAGCTGTGGAACCTCTACGGGCCAACCGAGACGAACGTGGTCACGTATTACCGGGTGGAGGACCTTCCCGACGACGATCGCACGATCCCGATCGGGCGAGCCTGCGAGAACACGGACGTCTTCGCGATCCAGGAGGATGGGACCCTCGCCGGCGTAGGAGAGGAAGGCGAGCTGTACGTGCGAGGCCCGACGGTGATGAAGGGCTACTGGAACCGGCCGGAGAAGACGGCGGAGACGCTGGTACCCAGCCCGTTGAACGGCGCCGATGGTCTCGTGTACAGGACCGGGGACCTTGTTCGGCTCCGGCCCGACGGGAACTACGACTTCCTGGGCCGGCGCGACCATCAGATCAAGAGCAGGGGATACCGGATCGAACTCGGCGAGATCGAAGCAGCGCTGTCCACCCATCCGGCTCTTGCTGCCGGCGTGGCGGTGGCCGTTCCTCACCCGGCGTGGGGGAACGCCATCGTGGCGTTGGTGGTCCCCAGGGACGGACAGGCCATAACCTCCAATGACGTCAAGCGGCACGTGGCTAGGCTCCTTCCCCGGTACATGGTCCCGGAGCGGGTACGGGTCGTGTCCGAGCTTCCCAGGACCTCGACGGGCAAGGTTGATAGGCAGAAATTGGGGGAACTCTCTGTGACGGTCGGAACGTAGGTGAGACGCTGAGCGTCCTTTGCAGGTACTCTTGCACGTTTTCGATCAGGTGGGGACAAACGTGATCGAAGTCGAGCGGAACGGAGAGCTCTACAAGATTCGCCTGTCCGAGGCGTGCGCGGCCCCTCCGGAAGTGGTCTATGGGCTGCTGTCCGACCTCTCGACCCACATGGAGTGGGGCGGGAGCTGGCATCCCACCCGAACCCAGCGCCTGCTGTCCATGGAATCCCCGAAGGGGCCCGCCACGGTGGGCGTGGAGTTTGCGAGCACGGGGTCGGCGGGGGGAGGCTGCTGGTACGACCGGTCGCGAGTCACCGCTGCCACATCCCCGACCGTCTTCGAGTTCGAGACCCGCGGCCAGCTCCGCGACGGGCACGGCGAGGAGCGCATGCTGCTCCACGCCGTCCACCGCTACGGGCTCTCCGCGGACCACGGCGGGACCCGGCTGACCTACTCCTGCACGGCCAAGCTGGAGCTGCGAGGGACCGGTGGCGACCACCACCCGCGCCTGCCGGCGGTGATCTTCAACCTGGTCGTCCCGTCGGTGATCGAGCGTGGCACCCGGAACCTGGTCCGCATGGCGGAGGAGCGAGCGGGCCTCGGTTCCCTCGCGGGGGTGCCCGCGGTCCCGGTCGAGCTGCTGCCGGAGGGAGCCTGATGAGTCGATGGGACGACAGCGTCACCGAGACCGCCGAGGACGCCAAACGATTTTGGTCCAGCGCCTCGCTGGACACGCTTCACCAGATGATGGCTCCGCGGTGGGCGTGGGAGGCCTGGCTCCAGGCCGCCCTGGGGGGGATCACCGAGCCTGGGAGCGTGTTCGAGCCCGGGTGTGGCATCGGGCTGCTCACGGAGTTCCTCCCCGCCGGGTGCACGTACTACGGCTGCGACGTCAACCGCGACTACGTGGCAGAGGCGGTCCGAGCCCGGTCCCGGCCCGGAGTAGTCTTCGAGCACCGAGACCTCGATGACGTGCTGGCCGCAGGACAGCAGTTCGACTGGGTGGTCGTGACGTCGCTGTTCGGTATGTTCCCGGAATCGGTAACGTACGAGCTGATCGAGCGCCTGTGGGCAGCCGCGAACAAAGGGATGTCGATCACCACGGTGAACAAGCGCCTGTTCGGCACGCATCCGCGGCTCCGGTTCGAGTTCACGTCCCACGACCCGGACGAGCTCCTGTCGTTGGCAGCGTCGCTTCCCGAGGTGCGCCGCGTCGTGCTCCGCCACGGGCGCGAGTACGAGCAGTTCCGCGGGCACTACTGGCAGAGGGGCCTCGTGCTGCACGCGTGGCGAGACCCGGCGTCGGACCGCCGGCCCCAGCTGTTGCCCAGCCTGGGCCGGAGGGGGTAGGTCGGGAAGAACGGCATGGCGATCGACCAGGAGCTGCTGGCGCCCCCGTCGGCGGTGAGAAGACCGAGAGCGAGTTCCCGAGGAGGTTCGGCTGTGCCGGAGGTCGTCGACGTCGGGATCGGCGGGGTCCGCTTGTTCCTCCCCGCTGTCCACCAGGACGACCGGGGAAGCGTGACCGAAGTGTTCCGCCAGGACCCGGCCCCCAGATGCTCCAGGCGAATCTCTCGCGCTCCCGCGCCGGCGTGCTCCGAGGCCTCCATTTCCATCGGCGGCAGGCCGACTATTGGTGCCTCTCTTCGGGAAAGGCACTCGTGGGCCTGTACGACCTGCGCCATGGCTCACCCACGCGGGGAAAGAAGGCCGAGATTCATCTGGACGCGGAGGAAGGTAGCCGAGGTCTGTATATCCCCAGGGGCGTGGCACATGGGTTCTATGCCCAGACCGAGGTTCTGCTCCAGTACCTGGTGGATCAGTACCACACCGGGGACGACGAGTTCGGGGTGGCCTGGGATGATCCGGACGTCGGTATCGAATGGCCCGCAGGTGATCCGATCCTCTCCGACCGAGACCGGGCAAACCCACCACTGGCCGATGTGCTGAAGGATGCCCCGGCCTTCGAGTCCTGAGCGATCGGTGGGTTCGTGTGGTCGGGTCTCCTCGGTCGACGACGAAGGTCGGGTGAACTGAATGCGAGTCCTGGTGTTCGGCGGGTGGGGTCAGCTGGGGTCCGACCTGGCCGCGGTCGCCGAGCACCGCCATGAGCTGGTTCGCCCCATGCACGCCGAGGTCGACGTCACCCGGGGCGACGACGTGGCCAACGCAGTTGCATCGAGCCACCCCGACGCCGTGGTGAACGCGGCGGCCTTCCACAAGGTGGACGTGTGCGAAGTGCAGCCGGTCCAGTCCTTCTCCGTGAACTCGGTAGGCGCGCTGAACGTAGCGCGGGCCTGCCGCCAGGAAGGCGCGCGCTGCGTCTATGTCAGCACGGACTACGTCTTCGATGGGGAAACCCCTGGGGGCTACGAGGAAGACGATCCCACAGGGCCCGTCAACGTGTACGGGGTATCGAAGGCCTCGGGCGAGCGGTTAGTACGGCTCGCCACCCCGGATTCCCTTGTCGTCCGGGGCTCGGGGCTGTTCGGGCACGCGGGAAGCTCGGGGAAGGGGGGCAACTTCGTGGAGACCTTGCTGGCCAAAGCGGTTGCCGGAGAAGCCGTCTCGGTCGTTGACGACCAGTTCTTCTCCCCAACGTCCACGCGGGACATGGCGGAGCGCATCTTTCTCCTATTGGAGCGGGACGCCCCGCCGGGCATCTATCATCTGGCGAACGCGGGGTCCTGCTCATGGTTCCTGTTCGCCCGGGCGATCTACCAGCTGTCGGGGATTGAGGCCGACCTCTCGCCGAGGCCGGCGGGCGAACAGCCGGTGCGCCGCCCGCGATCCTCCGTGCTACTCGACACGAAGACCGCGGCGCTCGGGCTGCCCACCAACCGCCGGTGGGAAGAGGCTCTGCGCTGGTACCTGGAGACCAGGCCCGCCCTCCTGACCGACGCTGCGGGAAGAAGAGGACAGCCGCAACGGGACTGAGAATCGCGATCTCGTTGGGCACCGGTCCACCCGTACCTTCCTGAGCACGCAGGGCGCCCCTGAAGAGTCCCAGCAACCCGACCACCAGGAGGGATGAATCAGCCCATTAGGGTATCGACACGCAGAAGGGGAGCGGTCTATCCTTTCCCCTCTCGTGGGCCGGACTGAGGAAGCTCTGGAGTTTGCTAAGGCGCCTCCCCCGGAGGGCCAAGTCGACTTCCTCGTCATCGACGAGCAGCGCGAGAAGGTCGTGGCTCCGGGCACGGCCCTTCGTTACCGAAACCTCGCCTTCCTGGTTGCTCTCACAGACGTTCTCTCGCTCGTGGCTGCCATCATCCTCACTTGGGTAGTTCGCTCCCCGTCCGCTAGCGGGTTCCGCAACCCGGTGGCTTGGCTCGTGGTAGCGCCCGCAGTGTGGGTGGGGATCTTCGCCTTGTTCCGTCTGTACTCCCTGTCACAGCTTCCGGCTACCCAGGAGTTCCGCCGGGTCTTGATGGCGACCGCTCTGGCCCTGGTCATTTTCCTCGCCCACAGGCTCGTGTCTCGTCCGGACGCGGCCGTGGTCTACCGGGGCTGGGCGCTCGCGACCTGGACCGTGGCCCTCCTTCTCGTCCTGGCCACTCGCCAGGCGTGGCACCGCCACATGGGTCGGCTGCGCAAGGCGGGTCGGCTGTGCTGGCGCACGGTGATCGTCGGGGCCAACCAGGAGGCCGTGAAGATCGCCGAGAGCCTGCAGAAGCGGACCTCTGGATTCACTCCCGTGGGACTGGTCCGCACCAACCACGGCCAATCATCGTGGGACGGCGTGCCGGCCATCGGCGACCTCGACGACCTCTCGAGCCTGATCGATGCGTACGGCGTGGAGTGCGTGTTCGTGGCCTCCTCCGCCGTCGGCCCCGAGCAGATGACGCAGATCACCAGGCACCTCGGCAGGTCCAATGTCGAGATTCGGGTCTCGGCGAACATGACGAACATCCTGAGCTCGCGACTGACGGTGGAGCCGGTGGGCAACCTGCTGGCGCTCTCCCTCCGTCCGGTGCGCCTTTCCGGGCTCGAGGCCGCGGCGAAGCGGGCCTTCGACCTCTCGGTGGCAATCGTCGTCCTGGTCTTGGTGGCGCCTGTCTGGCTCGTCCTGGCCCTGCTGATCAAGCTGACCTCGAGGGGGCCCGTTCTGTACCGGCAGCAGCGCATCGGCCGAGGGGGGAGACCGTTCACCATGTTCAAGTTCCGGACGATGGTGCGCGGAGCTGATCTGCTGCTTGCCCAGCTGGCGGACCGCAACGAGGCCTCCGGTCCGATGTTCAAGGTGCGCAACGATCCTCGGGTCACTCCTGCCGGACGGTGGCTCCGACAGTGGAGCCTGGACGAGCTGCCCCAGCTCCTGAACGTTCTCCTTGGCGACATGAGCCTGGTGGGTCCGCGGCCACCGCTGTCCAACGAGGTCGAGAAGTACGAGGCGTGGCATCGGGACCGCCTCCAGGTCCGTCCCGGTCTCACCGGCGTGTGGCAGGTGGGCGGACGCAGCGATCTGGGGTTCGACGACTGCGTCCGGCTGGATCTCTTCTACATCGAGAACTGGTCTATCCCTTACGACCTGTTCATCATCGCGAAGACGGTTCCAGCCGTCCTCTTCCACCGGGGGGCGTACTGAACCCGACGGGGCGCTGCTTGTAGCCCCCCTTTGTCTGCTCTATCGTCGAACGGTCCTCCGATCGGCCGAGGCGAGCCGATGGAGCGAGAATGCGAGAGGTTCCCATGAAGAAGGTCTTGGTCGTGGGCGGCGCAGGATATGTGGGCTGTGTCCTCGTCGAGGAGCTGCTAGCGAAGGGATACTCCGTTCGCGTGCTCGACCGGCTGTTCTTCGGCCGGGACGCGCTCGGTTCGAGCCTGGACCGCGTGGAGCTCCTGACCGAAGACATGCGGGAGCTCGATCCGTCGCACTTCGAGGGATGCGGCGCGGTCATCAACCTCGGTGGGCTGTCGAACGACCCCACCGCCGAGTTCGACCCACGGGCCAACGAGGAGCTGAATACCGATGCGGCCATCCGGGTCGCCGAGATGGCGCGTCAGGCCGACGTGGAGCGGCTCGTCTTCGCCAGCTCGGCCTCGATCTACGATCAGGGTGTCGGCCAGGAGGCTGAGGACGTCCTCATGGACGAGGAGTACCCGGTCGACCCCAAGGCGGCGTACGCAACGTCGAAGCTGGCCGCCGAGCGACGAATCCTGCCATTGGCTGGTCCCGAGTTCGCGCCGGTGGCCTTCCGGATGGGGACCGTATTCGGCTTCTCGCCCCGAATGCGCTACGACCTGGTGGTCAACACGTTCGTCAAGGACGCCCTGTCCGAGGGCCGCATCCACGTCTTCTACGGGGGCTCGATGTGGCGGCCGCTGATCGACGTGAAGGACGCCGCTCGCGCGTACGTGAATGCGCTGGCGTGCGATCCGCAGCTCGTCCGGGGACAGGTCTTCAACCTGGCGGCGGGCAACTTCCGCGTCTCCGAGCTGGCGCTGAGGGCCCAACGAACCCTGCAGAAGTTGGGCGTGCCCGTGGAGCTCGACATCGACTATTCGTATCGCTTGGTCCGCAGCTACCGGATCACCTCCCAGCGGGCCCAGCGGATGCTTGGGTTCAGCCCGCGGGTGACTGTGGAGGAATCGATCGAGCACATGGTGGCCGAGATCAGGCGGCACGGCTATACGGATTTCTCGCACCCCCGCTACTACAACATCGAGTGGATGAAAGTGTTGGAGGAGGCGGCCCAGATCGTCTCTCGCCACGGCTACGTCCTCTCCCAGCTGGTCGAGGCCCCCGAACCCGCGCGGCAGCCCGGTGTGGTGTCGAGGATCTCCTCAGCCCGGACGGGGCGGGCCGGCTAGGCGGACATCCGCGGAGAGAGTTTTCCCGATCTTGCCCGGAACCCTGCCCGCGTGGCGCTAGGATTCACTCTCCCCGAATCCTGGTGGCTCAAGATGAGGAACCCTCCCGACGATCCGAAGGATACCGTGGCTTCCTCCTTCATCTCCCGCGTCCGGGAGGAGCAGATGATCATGGAGCGGGTGGAGCTCTTGGAGCAGGCTCCCCTGTTCTCCGTCCTGCACCCGGGAGATCTCCAGGTCCTCGCCAGCCGATTCCACCCCGTGCGGTACGCCCGCGGCGAGGTGATCTTCCGGGAGGGTGAGCCCGCCGAGCGCTTGTTCCTCATGAAATCCGGGAAAGTGAAACTCTCCATCGCCTCACCGTCCGGGCAGGAGATGCTGATCGGCGTCCTCGGGCGAGGCCAGATCTTCGGCGAGCTCGAGGTCATCGATCGGGGTACTCGGGCCATGGACGCCAGGGCCATGGAAGACGCCGATCTCTACGCGTTCGCGGGGGATGTGTTCTGGACGATGCTGGAGAATCGTCCCGCCCTGGCTCGGCGCCTGCTCGAGCTGATGGCCCGTCGACTTCGCCGAGCCGACCAGAACAGCCAGGACCTGGTGTTCTTCGACGCCCCGACCCGCCTGGCCCGGCGGCTGCTCCAACTTGCCGAGGAGCACGGCGAGGCCGTCGGGGAGGGGGAGGAGTCGGTCAAGATCACGGTGCGGGTCACTCAGGAAGAGATCGCCCAGATGATCGGGGTGACCCGCGAGAGCGCCAACCGCCTGGTGGCCTCGTTCGCCGGCCGCGGCTGGATCTCCTGGAACGACGGCTATCCGATCCTCTTGGAGCCAGAGGCCCTGGTCCGCCGGGCCAGATAGCGGCCTCCCCTAGGGCGGAGTCCCTCCCACGATGGCTGCTTCCCGGACGTGTTTGGTGATGTCGGGGATCAGGGCTCCCGGCCGGAGCAGGTTCTCTGGGTCAGAGGTGATCTTCTGGAAGCTTTCTTCCATGAGTTGGATCATCTTCCGGGCTCGATCCAGGGAGTCGGGCATGTACAGGTTGCCTTGGAGGATGCGGATCACCCGCTCCCGGAATCGCCTGCGCACAGCAAAGGCCGTGAACAAATTGCGGAGCTTGTAGAAGAGCGAGATCAGGTCGTGCCAGGCCTGTACGCCGTCGCCGACCTGCCGGGCGTATTCCTTCAAGGCGACATGCTCGTCCTGACCACCCCTGAGCACGGCGTCAATGGCGTCGAATGCGTAGTTCGCCGAGAACATCGCGACATCTACCCCCGTGGAGAAGACGGGATCGACGAACCGGAGGGCGTCGCCCACCAGTAGCCACCCTGGCCCGACGAGCCGGTCGATTTCGTAGGAGTAGTCGGCCTCGATCCACCACGGGCGGATCCGCTTCGCGTCTCGCATGGCGTGCTTCAGGGAACGGTTCAACCCGACCAGCGAGTCGAA
>VAYC01000131.1 GCA_005885025.1 Actinomycetota bacterium
GTGAGGAACGGTCCCGAGCTCGATGACGCGGCTTCGAACCTCGGCCGGAGTCCCGTCGAGCGCGCTTCGCTCCGGCCCCTCCCCGGCCACCAGGAGGTACAGGTCAGGATGTTGTGGGGCGAGCCGGGCGAAGGCTGCGATGGCGACCTGCAGACCCTTGCGCGGTTCCAGACGGCCCACGAACAGCATCCTCCGCCCCGGGGGCAGCGCGAGCGGCTTCGCGTTCCGGAAGGCTTCCACGTCGACCCCGTTGGGGATCACCCGCACGTCCGCGTCCGGGCCGACGTGCCGCCGGAGGAACTTCGCGCTGGCCTGCGACACCCCCACCCACACAGCCGGTCGCTTCCACACTCGCGCGAACGCCCGAGAGAACAGGTCAAACAGCACCGACCGTTCGAAGTAGGTGTGGGACACCGCGACCACAGGCGCTGTCGCCTCGATGGTGGCGAAGAACCCTGTGCTCGGGGAGAAGGGTTCGTGTGCATGCACGACGTCGGGCCCGAACTGCGCCATCGCTCGGCGGATGCGAGCCCGGCTCCGAGGGTCGGGGCAGACGGGCGCCACCGAGCCGTTGAACGGGATCCTGAAGGGACGACCCACGATGACCACGTCGGGATCGGAGGGCTGGGCCCATCCCGGCGCCAGGATCAGCGTCTGGTGGCCACGGGCCCGCAGGCAGGCGGCGAGCTGCCGGACGTGGGTCTGCACGCCGCCGGGGGCGTCCCAGGCATACGGGCAGGCCAGAGCGACCTTCACGGCCGCCTCCCCTTCACGGCTGAGACGGCCCGGCCCCGTTCTCCCACGCAGGCTGGAACATATGCCAGTCCTGCGGGGCGGCGGCGATGGACCGCTCGAAGCCGGCAGCGATGAGGTTCGTGAGGACGGTGACGTCCTGGCGCATCACGCCGCTCCGTTCGATCTCCAGGGGCGGGTCGATCACCGCGTGCCACCCCTCGGCGGTCGTGAACACGGCGCTCACGCACAGCGGCGCCCCCGTGCTGAGGGACAGCAAGGCCGGGCCGGCCGGAAGCAGTCGCCGGGCCCCGAACATCTCGACCTCGACGCCTCGCCCGGCCAGGTCGCGGTCGGCGACCAGAGTGATGACCCTGTTCTCGGCGAGCAGCCGAACCAGGGTCTCGGCGGGCCGGGAACCCGCGGCCAGTGGCACGATCCCCATTCCCAGCGCCCGGCGGTGCCGAAGGAAGAGCTCGAACACCGAACGCGGCTTCAGCTCCTCGGCCACCGCTGTCATGCGGTAGCCGTTGAGGCTCAGCCAGTGACCGGCCGCGTCCCAGTTCCCCATGTGGGGCAGGGCCAGCACGATCCCCCGACCGTGCTCGAGGGCGCGGTCGATGTGCTCTCTCCCCGCGATGGAGAAGCGTCGGTTCACTTCGTCGGGAGGCATCGTGCGCAGAGCGAACGTCTCATACCAGTACCGCGTGTAGAGGCGGAAGCATTCCCTGGTCCCGCTCTGCACGAGCGGCGACTCCGGTGGATGACCGAGAACCTTCGACAGATTGCCTGCCACGATGTCACGCTGGCCCTCGGCTCGGGCGTAGTACGCGTGGAAGTACAGGTTCGCCAGAGCCAGCCCCACTCTCCGGGGGAGTCGCATCCCCAGCCATTCCGCCGCGCGCATCGCCAAGAACACCGAGCGGTCGGAGGCTCCGATCCCCGGCGGACGCTCGGCCGGGCGGATCGGCTCGACGCGGCCGGGGGCCGCCTCTACCGTCACCCGGTCGTTCCGCGGGGGCTCGGCGAGCGTCGTTCCTGGGCGGCCACGTTCCACGCTCGAACCGCTGCAGCCGCCACGGTCAGCACGACGAACGCCCACAACGCGGCTTCGAGCCACCCCGTCAACAGTCCGAAGACGAGGGTCGCGTAGCGCGTGGCACGGTAGGCCAGGTTCTCGGTCCCCCGATACCCGAGGGCTTCGCCTCGGGCCCGCTCGTACGAGGCCACATAGGAAGCCCCCAGCCCGACCAGCGCCAGGAACGCGTCGACGTTGGATCCGGACCGAGTCACCCATGCCAGTGGCACCAGCACGCACGCATCGAACACGCGGTCCAGCGTCCCGTCAGCGAAGCGCTCGGCGTGTCTGGTGGGTTCGACCCGCGAGGCCGGATCCATCCAGTCGACCCCTTCGGCTCTCGCTCCGAACGCCGCGACGAGCAGGGCCGCCGACGCGCCCAACGCGGGAATGGTTGCCAGCAACCGGTGCCGCGTCAGGATCAGCGCGGCCGTGCCCGCGGAGAGCGCGGCTGATGCCGCCAGGACCAACAGGCGACGCTTCCCTCGGCCCAGCGCCTCCCCGAAGGGCGGCTGACCAACCACGCGGGCGAGCGTACCATCCGTCTGTCCGGGCCAAGCCGTTCGATAGAATCGCCGCCCCGGGGGACTGCTCGTTCGAGCTCGGCGGAGCGAACAGGAAGGGACCGATGAACGTCTACGAGCCAGGCAACATCCGAAACGTCCTCCTCGTCGGCCACAGCGGAGCCGGGAAGACCACCCTCACCGAGGGGTTGGTGTTCGCGGCCGGCGCGGTCACCAGGATGGGCAAGGTCGAGGACGGCAACACGGTCTCCGACCACGACGCCGAAGAGATCCGCCGCGGCATCAGCGTGTCTCTGTCGTTGGTCCCGATCGAATGGAGCGGAGTGAAGATCAACGTCATGGACGCCCCCGGGTACGCCGACTTCATCGGCGACGTGAAGGGAGCGCTTCGCGCGGCCGACGCATGTGTCTTCGTCGTCTCGGCGGTCGACGGGGTGGAGGTCCAGACCGAGATCGTGTGGGAGTTGGCAGCCGAGGCCCGCATCCCCCGGGCCGTCTTCGTGAACAAGATCGACCGGGAGCGGGCGTCCTTCGAGCGAACCCTGGGGGGGCTGATCGCCGCGTTCGGGACGCAGGTGGCCCCCATCCAGCTCCCCATCGGCGAGGAGCACGAGTTCTCTGGAGTGGTGGACCTCCTGACCCGGCGGGCGTACCGGTACGACTCGGGCCCAAAGGGCGAGGAGGGGGACTGGCCCGAGGACCTCACCGCGAAGGCCGAACCCTACCGAGAGCGGCTGGCCGAGTCTGTGGCCGAGGCCGACGACGCCCTGCTCGAGAAGTACCTGGAAACGGGAGAGCTCACCGCCGAGGAGATCGTCCGAGGGGTCAAGGCCGGATTGTCAGACGCGAAGTTCTCCCCCGTCCTGGTTGGGGCGGCCGGCCGGCCGGCCGGCGTGGACCGGCTGGCACAGTTCGTCGTCGAGGCGTTCCCGTCTCCCCTGGACCGGCCGCCGGTCACCGTGATCAAGAAGGACGGCAGCGAAGAGGAGCGGCTCTGCGAACCGAACGGACCGCTGACGGCGCTCGTGTTCAAGACCGTCTCCGACCCCTACGTGGGGCGCATCAACCTGTTTCGTGTTTACAGCGGCCGGATGCGCCCGGACTCGCCCGTCTTCAACGCCACCAAGAGCACAGAGGAGCGCGTGGGGCAGTTATTCACCATGCGGGGCAAGGATCACGAGACCGTCGCGGAGGTCCCGGCGGGGGACATCGGCGCGGTCGCCAAGCTCACCCACACGGCGACCGGCGACACCCTCTCCGTCAAGTCCGATCCCGTGACGCTCCCGCCGCTCGATCTCCCCGAACCGCTCCTGGCCATGGCCATCGAACCGAAGACCAAGGGCGACGAAGACAAGCTGTCCACGGCCCTGGCCCGCGTGCAGGAGGACGACCCCACCCTCAGGGTGGAGCGCTCCTCCGAGACGCACGAGACCGTGATGTACGGGATGGGCGAGGCCCACGTGGAGACCATGGTCGAACGGATGAAGCGGAAGTTCGGCGTTGACGTCCTGACCCGGCCGGCGAGGGTCCCCTACAAGGAGACGATCAAGGGCAAGGTCCAGGCACAGGGCCGTCACGTCAAGCAGACCGGCGGGCATGGACAGTTCGCCGTCTGCTGGATCGAGGTCGGGCCGATGCCGAGAGGCGGCGGATTCGAGTTCGTCGACAAGATCTCCGGCGGGGTGATCCCGAACCAGTTCATCCCGTCGGTGGAGAAGGGCATCGTCAAGGCGATGGCCGACGGCGTGATCACGCCCTATCCCATGGTGGACGTCCGGGTCACCCTGTACGACGGGAAGTTCCACCCGGTGGACTCCTCGGACATCGCCTTCCAGCTCGCCGGCCAGCTCGCACTCAGGGAGGCTGCCCAGAAAGTCGGCGTCTCGCTGCTCGAGCCGATCGTGCAGGCCGAGGTGCTGGTCCCTGAGTCCTACACGGGCGAGATCATCGGTGACCTCAACTCGAAGCGAGGGCGCATCCTCGGCATGGAGTCTGCCGGCGCAGGCAAGCAGCGCATCCGGGCCCTGGTCCCTCACTCAGAGATGACCCGGTACGCCATCGACCTCCGCTCCATGACCCAGGGGCGGGGAGCCTTCGCCATGACCTTCGATCACTACGACGAGGTCCCCTCCCACCTCGCCGAGAAGGTCGTGGCCGAGGCGCGGAAGGAAAAGGAAGAAGGGTAGGGTTTCCCTCCCGGAACACGTCGACAGATTCGTCACCGTACCGCCACACCTCGGGCGTCCGATCCCGTCGACATCGGGCAAGAAAGACATGTGACGGCGAAGACCCCTTGGATCCTCTCGGCGATCCTGGTTCCACTCGTGGTCGTGGCCGCCGTCGCGTTGCCACCCACCTGGCTGATCATCCATCTCGGCGAGGGCTATGCGGACGAAAGGCTGTCCCACCCGCTGCCCGAAGCGATGACCACCATGCTGTACGACCGCGCCGGCCGCCTGATCGGGTCGCTCGACGACGGGGTCGACCGCGTGCCGGTCAGCTCGGACCAGATCGCCCCCAGCCTGAAACAGGCCGTGGTGGCCGTGGAGGACAGGCACTTCTATCACGAGGGCGGGGTGAGCCTGTCCGGGATCCTCCGGGCAGCCGGCGAGGACCTCGTCCACCGTTCGTTTCGACAGGGCGGGTCCACCATCACGCAGCAGTACGTGAAGCTCGAGTACACCGGGGATCAGCGCACGCTGACCCGCAAGCTGCGCGAGGCCATCCTGGCGGAGAAGCTGGCGCACCGGTACACGAAGGACCAGATCCTCACGATGTACCTCAACACCGTGTACTTCGGGAACGGAGCCTACGGTGCCCAGGCCGCCGCGGAGCGATACTTCGACGTCCCGGCGTGGACGCTGTCCGTCGCCCAGTCCGCGCTGCTCGCCGGCCTGGTCCAGGCGCCGAGTCTCTACGACCCGTTCACGGACCGGGACGCGGCCGCGGCCAGGCGGAACCAGGTCCTCCAGGACATGGCCGAGCAAGGGGACCTGTCGCCGGCAACGGCGGTTCGGCTCGAGGCGTCGCGCGTGCTGGTGATCGCGGCCCGACCTCGGCCGTCTCCGGTCGACTACTTCACGGCAGACGTGAGCCGGGTGCTCCAGAACGACTTCGGGAGCAACCTCACCTTCTCCGGAGGCCTCCAGGTCACCACGACCCTGGACTCTCGGTACGAGATGGCCGCGGAGCGCGCCATCACGCATGTGCTGCACACGCCGGGTGATCCCTCGGCTGCGCTGGTGGCTATCGATCCCGCGACCGGGGCGGTCCGAGCGCTGGTGGGAGGCCAGAACTTCGCCAAGGTCAAGTTCGACCTGGCGAGCGGCGGTCACCGTCAGGCCGGCAGCGCCTTCAAGGTCTTCACGCTCGCCG
>VAYC01000132.1 GCA_005885025.1 Actinomycetota bacterium
ACGCCCTCTTCTTCTTCCACCGGGGCATGATCGAGAGCGCGCTCCGATCGACGGTCGCCGCCCGGCGGGACCTTTCCCGCGCGCTCGCCATCAACCCGAACTTCTCCATCCTCTGGTCGAAGGTGGCGGCCCGCACCCTGGCAGCTTTGGGGGAGGCTCGATGAGGGCAGCCCGCCGAGTCCTCGCGGTCATCGCGGCGACCGCATGCCTCCTCCTGGGAGTGGGAGTCGCCGCGGCCACGACCGCCTCCGCTCACCCCCTCGGAAACTTCACGGTGAACCGGTACAGCGGGATCGCGATCTCGCCGGGCCGCGTGGAGGTCCGTTACGTCCTGGACATGGCGGAGATCCCCACGTTCCAGGAGAGAGCGAAGATCGACGCCAACGGCGACGGCGTGGAGACCGACGAGGAGCGTCAGGAATACGCGAACGTCGAAGCCGCCGGATTGCTCCGCGGCTTGACCCTGACCGTCCGCGGGGCAGCGATCGGGCTGCGCCCGGTCGGCGCCGCGCTTCGATACCTCCCCGGCCAGGCCGGCCTTCCCACGCTCCGCCTCGAAGCCGGCTTTGCGGCGGGCTTGCCCTCCTCCGGATCGGCGCAGTACCGGGACCGCAACTTTCCCGGGAGGATCGGATGGAAGGAGATCACGGTCAGGCCCGAAGCTGGCGTGACCGTCACTGGATCCACGGTCCCCGTCGTGAGTGTCAGCCGAGAGCTGCTGGCCTATCCGAAGGACCTCCTCTCCAGTCCGCTCGACGTGACACGCGCCGACTTCGCCTTCCGGCCGGGACAGTCTTCCAACGCGGTGCCAGCGCCTCCCCGGGGGCCTGCAGTGTCGAACGTCCCTATCGCCAGCGGGGGCGCGTTCGCGGCCCTGGTGAGGTGGCGCCTCACGCCCCTGTTGCTCCTCGCGTCGCTGATGCTCGCCTTCCTGTTCGGGGCGGTCCACGCTCTCGGACCCGGGCACGGCAAGACCATCACGGCCGCCTATCTCGTGGGGTCGGGAGCACGGGTCGGCCAGGCCGTCGCTGTGGGTGCCTCGGTAGCCCTGATGCATACGGCATCCGTGCTGTCACTCGGCCTGGTGCTGTTCGTATTGGCTCGGTCTTTCCCGGCTGAACAGGTGTACCCGTGGCTCACGATGGTGATGGGCCTCGTTGCGCTCGGGCTGGGAACGGGTCTCTTCGTCGCCCGGCTGCGAGCCGGCCGGGCGGGGCTCGACCTCTGGCACGGCCACGAGCACGATCACCGCCCGGATGTCCACGATCATCCCCATCCTCGCCACCGGTTCGCGGCGCTTGCAGTGGCGGGCGGCATCCTGCCATCGCCCACCGCGTTCGTCGTCCTGGCCGGCTCGATCAGCGCCCATCGGCTCGGCTACGGCCTGGTCCTGGTTGGTGCGTTCAGCCTCGGCCTCGCCGGGGCGCTCATCCTGGTCGGTCTTCTCGCTCTCCGGGCCAGGGCGGTGGTCGCCGGCCGATTGAACGGCCGGCTTGCGGCCGCGGTCCCGCTGCTCTCCGCCATGGTCATAGCGGGCTTCGGAGTGTTCTTCGCGGCTCGAGGGCTGACCCAGCTGGCCTGAGCGGGACCAGCTCAGCCGGAGCGCTGAAAAAGAGAGGAGGCCGCAGGGGAGGCGGCCTCCTCGTGGCTTCGCACCGACCCTCGGCGGGGCATCGCCCGCTCGGAAGAGGCTCGATGCTCGTCCGGCCTTGCAGAGAAGGGGGATGCTTCTCGTCTACATTTTCGGACGAGACCAGCGCGAAGTTCACACCCTGGTCTGGATTTTTCGTGTCGATGCGCCCGCCCTGGCCGGCGGGGGCCGCGGTAGCATCCCGGGGGTGGTCGAGCACCGGGTCCTCATGTACTCGCGGCGAGCCTGCCACCTGTGCGACGAGGCCCGGGCTGTCCTGATGGCCGAGCGCGAACGCTCCTCTTTCTCCTTCGAAGAGATCTTCATCGACGGCGACGATCGCCTGGAGCACGAGCACGGCCTGCGGGTCCCCGTCGTGGTGGTCGACGGCGTCGAGGAATTCGAGTTCTCGGTGGAGCCGGATCTTCTCCGGACCTTGCTCAGGAACTGAAACCCTTCCCCTGACGCGCTCTTTCGGTCGATCGCTTGTGCCTTTGTGCACCCATTCACAAGGGCGCTAGAATCTGGCGCGTGACGGCCCCCACGGCGGATCGATGAGAGACCGCGCCATCCCCGAGGCCACCGTGGGGCGTCTGCCCATCTACCTACGGTCGCTGGTTGAGATGGCCGAGCGGGGTGCCTCCACGGTGTCATCGGGGGACCTGGCGGAGGCGGCGGGCGTGAACTCTGCCAAGGTCCGCAAGGACCTCTCCTATCTCGGCTCGTATGGGACGCGTGGGGTTGGCTACGACGTGGCCTATTTGATCCACCAGGTTAGACGGGTACTCGGCCTGACCCAGGACTGGCCGGTCCTGATCGCCGGCGCGGGCAACCTCGGCCATGCCCTCTCGAATTACAAGGGGTTCACGGCGCGAGGCTTCCGGATCGTGGCCATCGTGGACAACTCGAAGGGCAAGGTGGGTGAGCGGATCGGTTCGATCACCGTGGAGCACATCGACCGCTTGGGTCAGATCTGCCGGCGAGAGGAGGTTGCGATCGGCGTGATTTGCACGCCTGCTGCCGCGGCCCAGGAGGTAGCCGACCGGATGGTCGCGGCCGGCATTCGATCGATCCTGAACTTCGCTCCCGCCGTGATCGCTGTCCCCGATCACGTCTCGGTGAGGAAGGTGGACCTCTCCATCGAGCTCCAGATCCTCGCCTACTACGAGCAGCGAAAGGCCGTGATCGAGGCGGTCAAGGGGGGCCGCGGCGCCGCTTTGGACCTGGCCGGGGTACCGTAGGCGGGATGACCGGCCCGACCAGAGGAAGCCCCTGATGCCCGTCCTCGCCCTGGGAATCTCGTACCGCCGGGCACCGGTCGAGCTGCTCGAGCGATTGGCCTTCACCCACGAGGACTTCCCGAAAGCGTATCGGAGGCTCCTCGACATGGAGGCCGTCACGGAAGGGGTCATCCTCTCCACGTGCAACCGCGTAGAGGTCTTCGGCGAGGTCGCTTCCTATCACTCGGGCTTCCTCGACATGAAGCGCTTCCTGGCGGAATCCCGTGAGATCCCTCCTGACGAGTTCGCCGAACCCCTCTATGCGCACTACGAGGACGACGCTGCCCTGCATCTCTTCTCGGTGGCGGCGGGGCTCGATTCCATGGTGCTCGGGGAGCCGCAGATCCTTGCCCAGGTTCGGCAGGCCTACCGGGTCGCCGAGGGCGAGCACGCCGCGGGACCCTCGCTTTCCCGCTTCTTCCGATCGGCGATCCGAACCGGACGCCGGGTGCGCGCCGAGACCGCCATCGGCGCCTCTCCCGCGGCGATGGTCGAAGCCGGGACTTCGCTCGCGGAGCGCGAGCTGGGCGGGCTGGCCGGACGGTCCGTGCTCGTGGTGGGGGCCGGTGGGATGGCGGCGCTCGCCGTCCGGGACCTGCGCGCCCGAGGCGTGGGGACGCTTCGGATCCTGAACCGAAGCTTCGAGCGGGCAAGCCGGCTGGCTTCGCGGGCCGGTGCCGAGGCAGGAGGACTGGACGGCCTGGCCGTAGGGATTGCCCGCGCCGACCTGGTCGTGACCTCGACGGGCGCGGCCGGGACGGTGGTCGGGCCGGACACGGTTCGCGAAGCTCTCCAGAACGGTCGGGACGGAGGACCGCTGTTCTTCCTGGACCTGGCCGTTCCCCGGGACGTCGATCCTGCGGTGGCCGAGCTCGACGGGGTGCGGGTCGCCGACATCGATGACCTGAGGGCCGAGCTGACCGGCGGGGGTGCCGGAGACGAAGAGCTGGGGCGGGCGCGAGGGATCGTGACCGAAGAAGCCAGGCGCTTCGCCGCGTGGCGCCGGGCCGCCAAGCTCGCACCGCTCATCCAGTCGTTGCGGGACCGAGGGGCCAGGATCCAGGCGGCGGAGCTGGCCCGGGTGGCTCCCCGCCTCTCCCGCCTCTCGGACAAGGAATGGGCGGCGGTCCAGGCGCTGGCCTCCGGGATCGTCGCCAAGCTGCTCCACGAGCCCATCGTCCGGTTGAAGGACCAGCCCGGCCCTGGGCCGGACTCGCTCGCCCGAGCTTTGGCAGAGCTCTTCGGTATCGAACCGCCGTCGGGAGCCTGAGAAACGGTCATCGATCCAGATGCAGTCGCGAAGGTCCGCTCGATGCGCGAGGGAACGATGAAGGTCCGCATCGGGACGAGGCGCTCCCGTCTGGCCCTGGCCCAGGCGGAGGAGGTTGCGTACCATCTGGCGCTCCTCGGCGTGGAGGCCGAACTGGTACCGATGATCACCGCCGGTGACCGCGGGACCTCGGCCTCCGGGAGGGGCGGAGTCAAGGGGCTGTTCGTCGCCGAGATCGTCCGGGCCCTGCAGGAAGGCGAGGTGGACCTGGCCGTCCACTCGGCGAAGGACCTGCCCGCCGACGATCCCGATGGCGTCGTCATCGCGGCCGTTCCGGAACGAGCCGACCCCTTCGACGTCCTGGTGACGAGAAAGGACTCCCTCGGGCCGGGAGGTGTTGTCGGGACTTCCAGCCTCAGGCGGCAGGCCCAGCTTCGGCGGACCCGTCCAGAGCTCGCGGTGAAGGACCTGAGGGGAAACGTCGAAACCAGGTTGTCGAAGCTCGAGGCCGGCGAAGTGGATGGCCTGGTGCTGGCCGCAGCCGGGCTGGCCCGCCTGGGCCTCTCGCCGCCCAATGCCACGCCCTTTCCCCTGGATGAGATGGTGCCTGCGCCGGGACAGGGCTCGCTCGCGGTTCAGGCTCGGGCCGAGGATGCGGCGACCAACGAGATCGCCGCTCGCCTGGACCATGCCCGTTCCCGATCGGCGTTCGAGGCCGAACGCGGCGTGGTTCGGCGGCTGGGTGGGGATTGCTCGCTGCCGCTCGGGGCCTATGCCGAGGAGCGTGACGGCAATGTGCGCCTCATGGCCGTGGTGATTCGTCCCGACGGGTCGGATCTGGTTTGGGCGCAGGTCGAGGCGAAGGAGCCCGGTCTGGCGGCCGAGGAAGCCGCGGCGACGCTCCTCGCGGGCGGGGCGGCCCAGATCCTCGCGGAGGCCGGATCCGGGCGATGACGGGCTTCTTGACGGGCAAGGTCGTTCTCATCACGCGGCCCCGAGAGGAAGCCGGCGAGCTGGCCACCTTGCTGGAAGAGCGAGGGGCGCACCCGCTCGTCGCGCCTGCCATCGAACGCTTCTCCGTCCCCGACGAACCGCTCGGGGAGGCTCTGCGCTCCCTCGTCGCGGGCCGATTCGCATGGGCGGTGTTCACCAGCGAGGCAGGG
>VAYC01000133.1 GCA_005885025.1 Actinomycetota bacterium
TGAAGCGATTCCGGCGCTCCAGCCCGGAGGAGTTCCAGCGCAAGGCCGGGCCGGCGGCGGATGCCGGCGGCGCACAGGTCTCGGGATAGGTCGGGTTCGCCGTGGGCGCGAAGCTGCGCGAGGTCAGGCGTCGGATCCGCTCGGTGCAGTCGACCATGAAGATCACCAGGGCCATGGAGCTCATCGCCACGTCGCGCATCCTCAAGGCCCAACAGCGTGTGGAGGCGGCCCGGCCGTACGCGGAACGCCTCACGGCGGCCATCACCGACGTGGCATCGGCCAGCGCGGCGCTGAGGCACCCCCTGCTCGAAGAGAGGCCCGAGCCGAAGGCCGCGGCGGTGTTCGTGGTCACCTCGGACCGCGGGCTGGCCGGTGCGTACAGCTCGAACGTCCTGCGGCGGGCCGAGGAGCTGTTCACGCTGCTCCACCAGGAACGCAAGGAGGTCAAGCTCTTCGTCTCTGGGCGCAAGGGTCTCTCGTATTACCGGTTCCGGCAGCGACCCATCGAGCAATCGTGGGTGGGGTTCTCCGAGACGCCGTCCTACGACGACGCGAAGCGCATCGCGGACGCCATGATCGACCGGTTCACCGCTGGCGACGTGGACGAGATCCATGGCGTGTTCACCGACTTCGTGACGGCGATCCGCCAGCGGCCGGTGGCTCGGCGGTTCGTGCCGATGGTGTTCGAGGAGGCGGAACGGCCGGAGGCGGGGCCGGTCACCCAGTATCTCTTCGAACCAGACCCGGAGGCGCTCCTCGAGGCCCTCCTGCCTCGGTACGTGGAGACGCGGGTGTACAACGCGTTGCTCGAGTCCGCGGCCTCCGAGCACGCCGCTCGACGACGCGCGATGAGCGCCGCGACCGACAACGCGGAGGACCTCATCAAGGTCCTGACCCGGGTGGCCAACCAGGCCCGTCAGACCGAGATCACCACGGAGATCATCGAGATCGTCGGCGGGGCCGAAGCGTTGCGCCAGGCACGGGAAGCCGCGGCAAGCTGACGCTGAGATGAGGAGAGCGCATGGCTGACGAGGGGAACGGACAAAAGGTCACTGGGCGGGTGGTGCGGGTGATCGGGCCGGTGGTGGACGTGGACTTCCCCCCGGACCGACTGCCGGAGATCAACACCGCGCTGGAGGTGGAACGAACGCTCGACGGCGAGACCAGCACCATCGTGTGCGAGGTGGCGCAGCACATCGGCGACTCCACCGTTCGGGCCATCGCCATGCGCCCGACCGACGGGCTGGTCCGGGGCGCCCCGGTCACTGACACGAGGGGGCCAATCCGTGTGCCCGTGGGCCAGCAGGTCCTGGGACACGTCTACAACGTGCTCGGCCACCCGCTGGACACCGACACGGTCGAGGCCGAGGACTACTGGCCGATCCATCGCCCCCCTCCGCCGTTCGACGAGCTCGAACCCAAGGTCGAGATGCTGGAAACCGGGATCAAGGTCATCGACCTGCTCGAGCCCTACGTCAAGGGCGGAAAGATCGGGATGTTCGGCGGGGCCGGGGTGGGCAAGACCATCATCATCCAGGAGATGATCCGTCGCCAGGCGGAACAGTATGCCGGCGTGTCCGTGTTCGCCGGGGTGGGCGAGCGGACCCGCGAGGGCAACGACCTGTTCATCGAGATGACCGAGTCCGGGGTCATCCAGAAGACCGCGCTCGTGTTCGGGCAGATGGACGAACCTCCCGGCGTCCGGCTGCGGGTCGGGCTGTCCGCGCTGACCATGGCCGAGTACTTCCGCGACCACGAGCGGCAGGATGTGCTGCTGTTCGTGGACAACATCTTCCGGTTCGTGCAGGCCGGGTCGGAGGTCTCCACGCTGCTCGGCCGGATGCCCTCGGCGGTGGGGTATCAGCCCACGTTGGCCGGCGAGATGGGCGAGCTCCAGGAACGGATCACGTCCACGAAGGGCCGGTCGATCACGTCGCTTCAGGCCGTGTACGTGCCGGCGGACGACATCACCGACCCTGCGCCGCACACCACGTTCGCCCATCTTGATGCGACCACGGTCCTGTCGCGCGCCATCGTGGAGAAGGGCATCTACCCGGCCGTGGATCCGCTCGATTCCACGTCGCGGATCCTCGACGCTCGCTACGTCGGCGAGGAGCACTACGAAGTGGCCCGCCGGGTCCAGGAGATCCTCCAGCGCTACAAGGACCTCCAGGACATCATCGCCATCCTCGGCGTCGACGAGCTGTCCGAGGAGGACAAGGTGATCGTGGCCCGGGCCCGGAAGATCGAGCGGTTCCTGTCCCAGCCGTTCTTCGTCGGGGAGCAGTTCACCGGCATCCCCGGGAAGTACACGCCGATCGACGAGACCATCACTTCGTTCAAGGCCCTGACCGAGGGTGAGTACGACCACTTGCCCGAGCAGGCCTTCTTCATGGTCGGCGGCATCGAGGAGGCCCAGGAGAAGGCGAAGCAACTCGGCGGCGACGACGAGGAGGGATAGCCCCCGCGCATGGCCACTCCATTCGATGTCTTCCTCGTTTCGCCCGAACGAGAGATCTGGTCGGGGCGGGCCACCATCGTGGTGGCCCGGGGAACCGAGGGCGAGGTCGGGATCCTGGCCGGCCACACGCCGATGCTGATCGAGCTCGGGATCAGCCCCCTGTTCATCACGACGGAGGCGGGCGAGCGCGTGGCCGCGGCCGTAGACGGCGGCTTCCTGCACGTCGTCAGCGAAGGCCTGGAGACCAGGGTCGACATCCTGGCCGAGTTCGCGGAGCTCGAGCAGGAGATCGACGTCGAGGAGGCGCGTCGCGACGCTGAGGAAGCCGAGCGAGACCTGCGGGAACGGGTGGACTCGGGCGCTGCGGCCAGGCTCGCCAGGGCACGGGTCCGGCTGGGCCTGCGGGCCTGACCGGGCGGTTCGACCGGCTCACGAAATTCCCGAGAGTCCGACCCCCACCCCATAGAATCACCGTCCATGGATCGGCTGATGGTCTCCGGCGGGCGGCGCTTGTCGGGGTCGGTGATGGTGGGCGGGGCCAAGAACTCGGCCCTCAAGCTGATGGCGGCCGCGCTCCTGGCCGAAGGGACAACGGTCATCGAGAACGTCCCCCGTATCGTGGACTGCCTGACCATGGGGGAGGTGCTCGAGCACCTGGGCGCCGGCGTGCAGTGGGAAGGCTCGACGCTCACCATCGACACGTCGAACGCGGCTGGGGTCGAGACCCCCTACGAACTGGTTCGAAAGATGCGCGCCTCCATCATCGTGCTGGGGCCGCTACTGGCCCGCCATGGACGGGCTCGCGTCGCCATGCCGGGGGGGTGCAACATCGGGTCGCGCAAGATCGACCTCCACGTCCGCGGGTTCGAGCGCATGGGCGTGCAGTTCTCCTCCGAACATGGCTACCTCGAAGCGACCGCACCGAGCCTTCGTGGCGCGTTCGTCACCCTCGACTTCCCGAGCGTCGGCGCCACCGAGAACCTCCTCATGGCGGCCGTCGGAGCGACCGGGCGAACCGTGATCGAGAACGCCGCGCGCGAGCCGGAGATCCAGGATCTCGCGGGCATGCTCGTCGAGATGGGGGCGAAGATCGACGGCGCGGGCAGCACTGCCATCGAGATCGAGGGGGTCGACGGGTTCGAACCGGTCCGGCATCGAACGATTCCCGACCGGGTCGAGGCCGGGACGTTCGCGCTGGCCGCGTGCATCACGCAGGGGGACGTGATGCTCGAGGACGCTCGCGCGGACCACCTCGACCTCGTCCTCGACAAGCTGAACGACGCGGGCGCGCAGATCGAGGCGGGGGAGCGAAGCATCAGGGTCTCGATGCCCGAGCGCGCGTTGGCCGTGGACCTGGTGACGTTGCCGTACCCGGGGTTCCCCACCGATCTCCAGCCTCAGATCATGAGCTTGCTGTCGGTGGCTCGCGGGACCTCCATCCTCACGGAGAACGTCTTCGAGAGCCGGTTCATGTTCGTGGACGAGCTGAACCGGATGGGGGCGGACATCCGCACGGAGGGGCACCACGCGGTGATCCGAGGGATGGATCGTCTGTCGGCGGCCCCGGTTCGTGCCCTCGACATCCGGGCGGGCGCCGCCATGATCATCGCCGCTCTCGCCGCCGACGGCACCACGGAGGTCTTCGACCTGTACCACGTGGACCGGGGCTACGAGGACTTCGACGCGCGCCTCGCTGCTCTCGGAGCGGACGTCCACCGGGAGCGGGAGCCGTCCCCGGCCGGCCTGGCGTGACCCGGGCCTTCCGGGGGCTCCTTCTCCTTGCCACCGTCGGTCTTCTGCTCCTGGTCCCGCAGGCGGCCGGAAAGGCCGAATCAGCACCCCGGGAGCATGGGATCGTCCTCGCCCTGGTGGTGGATCGGGTGTCCTTCGAGGACCTGATGGCGAATCCGGCGTTTCGGCGACTCGCCTCCACCGGGGATGCGGCGCTGATGGCCACCAATGAGAACTACCGGGGAGACGAGCGCGCCGTGTTCGAGGCGCTGGGGTCGGGGTCCGACCCCGTATCCGGTTCATCGCAGCTGATGGGGAGGCTCCTCGAGGAAAACGGGGTCGAGGTCTGCGTTCGCGAGGGGTCGGGCGTCTCTGGCCTGCATCATCCCCAAGCCTCGAGCCCCATGCGTTTCCTCGACGTGGGTCCCACCGGGGACGCTGCATGCCGGCGACCGGAAGACCCCACGGTGGACAGTGTCCTGCTGGTGAACGATCGCTCGACTGCGGACATCGATCGACTCGGTGACCGGAGATCTCCCGCGGAACGCGATCGGTTGCGCCGGCAAGCCATCGGGATAGAGGGGAAGGTGCTGGAAGGGCTGCTCGGCGGCGAGGGGTACGGATCGATGCTCTCCGGGAGGTTCCTCCTTCTGGTGCTCACTCCGTCCCCATCCCGGGACATGACCCTGCCTGGGGACGAGGTCACGCCGCTGATCATGGTTCAGGGCACGAACTTCAGCGCCTTCGCGGCTTCCGGGTCACCGCGGGCCTTACGGTCGGATACGACGAGGCACTCGGGGCTCGTGGCCAACGTGGACGTTGCGCCGACGATCCTCGACTTCTTCGGCATCCCCATCCCCAAGGAGATGACGGGACAACCCATCCGGGTGGACGGCACGGTCCACCTCTCACATCTCCACCAGCTGCACCTCGATCAGCGAAGGATCCGGCTTCCTATCCAGTTGGGAGAGGTGGCGTTCGTCGCGGCGCTCGGCATCGTGGGGATCGCCGCGCTGATCCGGCTTGGACTCCGGGGCTCTCTCCCACCGAGGTTCGGCGCCCTGATGCGATTCCTGGCCCTGTGCGGGGCGGCCTTGCCGATCCCGCTGATGGCCGGAGGACTGTTGCCACGCCTCACCTATTGGGTGGTGGTCCCCTTCTTGGTGTTGACGGTGGTGGCTCTGGCCGCCGCAGCGCTCGCCTCCCGGTGGCAGGGGCCGATGGGCCCGTTCCGGTTCCTCGGCTCGGCGGGTCTGGCCTTCGTCGTCGTGGACGCGCTGTTCGGCTGGCGTGGGGCAAGGATCCCACTGCTTGGCGGCACCATGTTCGACGGGGTCCGCTTCTACGGCCTCCCCAACTCCTTCATCGCCCTGCTCCTGGCAAGTGCGTTGTTGGTGGCCGTTGGACTTGAACCGTTCACCGGGTTCATGCTGCTGTTGGCCGCGGGGCTGTTTGCCGGGTTCCCGAACCTCGGGGCGAACGTCGGGGGCGCGATCACATTGTTCGTTGCCGCCGGCATGTGGTGGGCTCTCCGCACCCGGCGCCGATTCGGACTCCGCGAGCTGGCGTTCGTCGGGGGGACGGCGGCGGTCGGGCTGGCCGCGGTGCTGCTGGCCAACCGGTACCTTCCTGGAGCCCCGACGCATATCACCGGCTTCGTGGAGCGTACCGGGGGGATCGGAGCCACCTGGGACACCCTCCGTCGGCGGCTGGACGTCGGGTTCGGCCAGATCGGTCAGGTTCCCGCGGCCGTGATCCCTCTGATCGGGCTCGTTGCCGTGTTGGGCGTGGTGATCGCCCGACCGGCTCCGATCCGGTCGGGGCTTGATCTGGCCGGCCGGGTCTGGCGAGAGGCTCTGATCGCGACGATGACCGTGGCGGGGCTCGCCGCGTTCTTCGTGAACGACACGGGCGTCGCGGCGGCTGCTCCTGTGTTCCTCTACGCCATGACCGCTCTGGCCTATCCCGCTTTCCTGGCCGCGAGGCGATCGTGAGCGAACGCGCCGAGCTGATCTGGTATGGAGACGACGCGCCATGGTATGACCACGGGCCGGAGCATCCGCTGCGACCCGCCCGCGTGATCCTGACCCGCGAGCTCATCAAGGCCTACGGCATCCTCGACGGCAGGCGCGTCGCCGAGACGGTCGCCCGCGACGCGACCGATGAGGAGATCGGGCTCGTCCACGGCGAGCGCTTCATGGACGCGACCAAGCGAGCGGGCCACGGCGAGCCCGGCCCATGGGGGGAATTCGGCTACGGCCCGGGTGACAACCCCATCTTCCCGAACATGCACGAAGCCGCCGCTCGGGTGGCAGGGGCGTCGTTGGCGGCGGCCGAGGCCATCCTCACCCGACGCGCCGAGCACGCCTTCAACCCCGCCGGGGGACTGCACCACGCCATGCCCGAGCGCGCGAGCGGCTTCTGCGTCTACGACGATCCCGCCGTCGCCATCGCGTGGATGCTGGCCCACGGCGCGGAGCGCATCGCCTACGTCGACGTCGACGTCCACCACGGCGACGGCGTACAGACGATCTTCTACCGCGAGCCCCGCGTCCTTACGATTTCGCTGCACCAATCGGGCCGGACCTTGTTTCCCGGTACGGGCGACATCGAGGAGCTCGGTGCGGGCGACGCGAAGGGCACGAAGGTCAACGTCCCGTTGCCGCCACACACGGGAGACGACGCTTGGCTCCGCGCCTTCGAGGAGATCGTGCCGCCCCTCGTCGCGTCGTGGAAGCCAACCGTGCTGGTCACCCAGCTCGGGTGCGATACGCATCACTCGGACCCTCTGGCCATGCTCGAGCTGACCACGAACGCCTACCGTCGAACAGCAAGCCTCCTTCACGACCTCGCGCACGGCGCGGCAGGAGGGCGATGGGTGGCGACCGGCGGGGGCGGATACCAGTGGGCGCGGGTCGTGCCCCGCGCCTGGACGATCTATTTCGCGGAGATGGCGGGCGTCGAGGTACCGGACCACATCCCCGAGGCCTGGATGGAGATCGCCGAGCGAGAGGCCGGTTCGGCCGTGCCCGAGACCCTCTCAGAACCACCCTTGCCGACCAGCGGCCGTAACGAAGCGGTGAACGAGGTCGTGGCAGCGGTCAAACACACGATCTGGCCCTACCACGGGCTCTGACTCCGTCCGGTCCGTCAGGCTGGCCCTTGCGGCGTCCTTTTCCACGCCCACCGTGAACCCCTTCCGGTCGCAGATCGCCACGGCATCCGCCAGCACGACCTCGCCCTCCTCCCCCTTGCCGGCCCGCTCCAGGACCTCGCCCAGGCTGATCAGCGCCCATGCCTGGAGGAACAGGAAGTCGGTCGGCTCCGCGATGGTCACCGCTTGACGCGCCAACGCCTCGGCTTCGCTCGCTCGTCCCTGCCGGGCCAGGATCTTGGCGCGGACGCTTCGCAGCAGGGACTGCGAGTAGATGTCCTCGCTGCCGGCGCTCTCCTCGCTGACCCGGACGAACTCTTCTGCCTGCTCCAGACGCCCCTGCTCGTACAGCGCCTCGGCGAGGATGGCGGCGGCCGAGGACATCCACGAGAGCTCACCGATCCCCCGGAGGGTATCGACACCCCCCCGGAGAGCCTGCTCGGCGGCTGCAGGGTCGCCGGCCAGGATCTCCGCCCACCCCGAGTTCTGGGTGAGGGCGCCCATCCAGCCGGGGAGTGCGACCTCTCGTAGGATCGACCTCGCCCGATCCTGAACCTTCCGAGCCTCGTCGAACTGCCCCCGCATCGCCTCGAACGTGCCCCACGTCGACAGCGCCACCGACATCGCCTTGCGATCCCCTTCGGCCCTCTCCAGGACTTCCTGGCACCGCCGGATCCCCTCCTCGACGGTGCCCGGCCCACACCATTCCACGATCGGCACCCACGCCAGATGCTCCAGCTCCTCCCGGCGGTCGCCGGCCGCGGCGGCGTGCGCGGCCGCGTTCCCCCACGCTTCACCGGCCGTCGCGAACCGGCCCTTCATCATGTGGAACAGTCCGAGAAGCGACCAGCCCTTGGCCAGTCCCCGTTCGTTGCCCTGGGCGTCGAACGTCGAGATGGCG
>VAYC01000134.1 GCA_005885025.1 Actinomycetota bacterium
TAGGGATGACCTCCACCGCGTGGTTATCACGGCTTCCGGCGGGCCCTTCCGAGGATGGACTCGGGCGGAGCTGGCCAAGGCATCGGTCAAAGAGGCGCTGGCCCACCCAACGTGGAACATGGGACCGAAGATCACCATCGACTCGGCAACGCTCATGAACAAGGGTTTGGAGGTGATCGAGGCGCACTACCTGTTCGGGCTCGACTACAACCTGATCGACGTGGTCGTGCACCCCGAGTCCATCATCCACGGGATCGCCGAGTTCGCTGACGGCAGCATGACCGCCCAGATGGCGGCGGCCGACATGCGGCTCCCCATCCAGCTCGCGCTGGCGTTCCCCGACCGGCTGTCGACCGGCATCCGGGGACTGGCCCTGACGTCGCTCAGCATGCTCTCGTTCGAGGAGCTCGACCGGGAGGCCTTCCCGGCGGTCGACCTCGCGTACCGGGCGGGACGACTGGGAGCGACGTATCCAGCCGTACTCAATGCATCCAACGAAGTGGCGGTGATGGCGTTCCTCGAAGGGAAGGTCGGGCTGGTGCAGATCCCGGAGGTCGTGGCCGCGGTCCTCGACGAGCACACGCCAGCCAAAGTCGTCTCGGAGGTCGGCTTGGGGCGGGCCGACCGATGGGCGCGGTCACGCGCCGCCGAGATCATCGAGTCCCTGTAGGGTGTCGAGCTCGGCCTTACCCGACGGAGCGCGCAGCTAGATGCCGGTCTGGGTCGGCTACGTTCTGTTCTTCCTGGCCATCCTCGTGGTCGTTCTCGTTCACGAGTCTGGCCACTTCGTGTTCGCCAAGGCCTTCGGGATCAAGGTCGAGGAGTTCTTCGTCGGGTTCGGTCCACGGTTGTGGTCGATCCGGAGGGGCGAGACCGAGTACGGGTTGAAGGCGTTGCCGTTCGGCGGCTACGTGCGGATCGCCGGGATGAATCCGTTCCAGCCGCCCACCCGCGAGGAGTACCCGCGAACCTTCGGGGCGAAGCCGGCGTGGCAGCGCGCGACGGTGATCGCCGCCGGGCCGATCACCCACTTCGTCATGGCCATCCTGTTCCTGACCCTGTTCTTCACCGCCATCGGGGTGCAGACGAGGTTCGTTCCCACCGTCGAGGGCGTCGAACCGACCTTGGAGGGCAAGCCGTCCCCTGCGGCGATGGTGGGACTACGCCCGGGTGACGTCATCGTGGCAGTGGACGGCGCTGCCATCAGGCCCACCGACCAGCCGGAGCAGACCGGCAACGACTTCCGCGACTACACGCAGGCCCACGTCGGGCAGCCGATCGAGGTGACCGTGCGACGGGGGGGCCGGACCCTGACCCTGAGAGCCACCCCAGTGCTCTCGAAAGTGGATGGGAAAGAGGTAGGAAGGCTGGGCATCCTCCTGGGGGCTCGGAGCACCGCCCGCGACCGGGTCGATCCGGCGACCGCATTGGGCCGGGGCGTCATCCAGACCGGGCAGACCACCAAGGACGTGGTGCTCCAGCTCGGTCACGTGTTCGGCCCCGCTGCCCTGAAGCGGCTCGGGCAGCTCGTGCTCGGTTCGGCCCAGCGGCGAGTCACGGACCCCACCAGCATCATCGGGGCCGGGCAGCTGGCGGGCGAGGCGGTGAGAGCCGGGGCATGGGACTTCCTGTTCGGGCTCCTGGTGGTGTTCAACGTGTTCGTGGGGATCCTCAACCTGGTCCCGCTGCCACCGCTGGACGGAGGCCACCTGGCGGTCCTCGCGTACGAAAAGGTCAGACGCCACCGCCCGGATCCCCGCAAGCTCATCCCGCTCACCACGGTGGTTGCTGGCTTCATCATCCTGTATGCGGTCGCTGTGTCCTACTTGGACATCGTCAAGCCGCTCCCCAGCCCCTTCCGGTGACCCGAACGGGGGCCAGGGCCGCCCGCACGGATGTGCCCATGCCATAGCTTCTCAACAGCCCCGTCGGTTTGGCCCAAAGGCCCGCGGTCTACCATTGGGCGTGGCACGTTCTCCTGGCGGACCGGTTCGGAGCAAGGATGGACCGAATTGACACCATGACTGGCAAGAGCATCCTGGTCGTCGAGGACGAAGAGGCCATCGCGGAGGCCGTCCGCGCTCGACTGGCCAGCGAGGGCTACCGTGTGAACGTCGTGCACGACGGCCCCCAGGCCCTGCGGGCGGCGGCCCAGGAACGCCCCGACCTCGTGGTCCTCGACCTCATGCTGCCCGGGATGGATGGGCTCGAGGTGTGCCGGGAGATCCAGAGGACCGACTGGGTGCCCGTGCTCATGCTCACCGCTCGCACGGAGGAGACCGACAAGGTGGCCGGCTTCGCCGTGGGCGCGGACGACTACCTGACCAAGCCGTTCAGCCTTCGCGAGCTGGCCGCCCGGGTGAAGGCCATCCTTCGGCGAATGGAGCGCATCCGCCAGACCAGCCCCACCGAGCCCATGAACCGATTCGACCTGATGGTGGATCCCGCCCGCCGCCGCGTCGTGAAAGGACCGGACGAGGTCCCCCTCACCCCTCTCGAGTTCGAGATCCTCCTGACGCTGGCCCGCAGCCCCGGCGTGGTCTTCAGCCGCGACCAGCTGATGGACCGCGTGTGGGGATACCGGGACTACGCAGGAGGCCGGGTGGTCGACTCACACGTGGCGCGCATCCGGCGCAAACTGGGCGACGAAGCCGGCGAGCCCCGCTACATCCGAACCGTGCACGGCGTCGGGTATGCGTTCCGGGAGGACGGACTCTGATGGCCATGCGCCCCCTGGACCGGTTGCCTTCCATCCGGGCAAAGCTCGGCTCGGTCATCGTGTTCGCCGTCGCGGTCACGATCCTCATCCTGTACATCGCGATGGGTTTCGCGCTGCGTCGTTCCGAGCGAGACCGGGAGTTCCGGGAATTGCTCGGGGAGGCCAGGGGGGTGGCGGCCCTCGCCTTCACTTCGACGGGCACGCCGTCAAAGTCGCTCTCCCAGCGCATCGGACAGGTGCCGAACTCGGTGGTGGTCGTCGACGCGAACGGCCGGCCCCTCGCCGGGAAGCTCACCGTCCCGGTCACCGTCCCTCGAGCGCTCGACGGATATGTCACAGGCACGGTGGGGACGCAGGAGTATCTGGGCGTGCCGGTGGTGCGGCAGCACGCGGTCGTGGGCGCCGTCTACGTCGCCCACAGGGTCGAGGGAGGCGGACTGCTCGGAGCGGTCTCGGGCACGGCGCGGTTCTTCCGCAGCGTGTGGTGGCAGTTCCTCGTGGCGGGGGTGATCGCAGCGTTCATCGCGCTCTTCTTGGCCCGGATCCTGGCCAGAGGTATGACCGCGCCCCTCCGCGATATGGCCCGGGCGGCCCGAACGATGGCCCGAGGCGAGTACGGCACCACTGTGGCCGTTCGGTCCCGGGACGAGGTGGGCCAGCTCGCTGCTGCCTTCAACCGGATGTCCGGCGAGCTGGAAGGGCTGGAACGGCTCCGCCGCGACCTCGTGGCCAACGTGTCGCACGAGCTGAAGACCCCCATCAGCGCTTTGCGCGCCCACCTCGAGAACCTCCTGGACGGTGTCGAGGAACCCAACCCGGGCCTGCTCGCCGTCATGCTCAACCAGTCCGACCGACTGACCCGTCTGGTGGACCAGCTCCTCGACCTGTCCCGCATGGAGTCCGGAGACGTGCCCCTCCAGATCGAGGCGGTTCCGCTCGCGCCGCTCGTGGAACAGGTGGTCAACGAGGTGGCGGTGTCGAGGCCGGATGGGGGTAGGTCGGTCGAGATCCACAACGACGTGTCGATGGACCTGCCGCCGCTCGAAGCCGACCGGGAACGGCTGCACCAGGTCCTGTTCAACATCCTGGACAACGCCTTCCGGTTCACACCGGCAGGCGGGGCGATCCGGATCCGCGCTGTTCACGAGGACGGCTGGTGCGAAGTATCGGTGGAAGACACTGGGCCAGGGATCCCCAACGAGCACCTGCCGCTCGTCTTCGAGCGGTTCTACCGCGTGGATCCTTCGCGCTCCCGCGACGACGGCGGGACCGGGATCGGGCTGGCCATCGCACGGTCGGTGGTGGAAGCGCACGGCGGCCGGATCTGGGTGGAGAGCGGCTCGGGGCGGGGCGCGACCTTCTTGTTCGTCCTGCCGATGAACGCTCCGGTCGCTCGCGGCAAGGATAAGGGGCCGCCGCCGTTCGATTCCGCAGCGCCGGACGCCGTCCCGGAGGTCCTGGCGGGGCGCGTGAAGGAGGAAGCGTGAAGTCTTCGACCACGACGATCGAGGTCCGTTCGGAGCGCCGCCATGCCTTCGTCGACCTCACCGATGATCTGCGCCGGGCCATCAAGGACTCCGGCGTCACCGCGGGGTGCGTGGTGGCGTTCTGCGCCCACACCACGTGCGCCCTCATCATCAACGAGTGGGAGGACGGGGCGCTGGAAGACTTCCGGCGCAGGGTGGAGTGTCTGGTGCCGGGCGACGTGTACTACGCGCACGACGATCTGGAACGTCGAACTCAGAACCTCCAGGAGGGACACGAGCGGGCCAACGGCCAGGCTCACGTCACGCAGATGCTGCTCGGGGCCACCTCGCACGCCGTCCCGGTGGCGGCCGGCGAACCCATGTTCGGTCAGTGGCAGCGCCTGCTCTTGATCGAGCTCGACGAGCCGAAGGACCGCCAGGTCGTCTTCCATGTGTTCGGTGACTGACATACTGGAACCGTGATGGTCTCCCAACGCCGGAAGTCTCGGAAGATCAAGGTCGGTTGGGTCGAGGTCGGCGGGGACGCACCGATTCGGGTGCAGTCGATGACCACCACCAAGACCGCCGACGTCAACGCCACTCTCCAGCAGATGGCCGCCCTCGTCGCGACGGGTTGCGAGATCGTGCGCGTGGCCGTGCCGCACTGGGAGGACGCTCAGGCGCTCAAGTCGATCGCCGATCACGCCACGATCCCGGTGATCGCCGACATCCACTTCCAGTGGAAGTACGCAATGGCAGCGTTGGAGGGCGGCATCCACGGGCTGCGCATCAACCCCGGCAACATCAAGTATCAGGACAAGGTGCGGCTGATCGCTCGCGAGGCGAAATCCCGGAGCGTCCCGATCCGGATCGGGGTGAACGCGGGCTCCCTGGAGAAGGACCTGCTCGAGAAGTACGGGCGGCCCACGGCCGAGGCGCTGGTCGAGTCGGCGCTGAACGAGGCGCGGATCCTGGAGGATGAGGACTTCTTCGACATCAAGATCTCCGTGAAGCACTCCAGCCCACGGGTGATGATCGACGCGTATCGGATGCTGGCTGAGAAATGCGATTACCCACTCCA
>VAYC01000135.1 GCA_005885025.1 Actinomycetota bacterium
GGATGCGGTCGCCCTCCTGGCGGGCCCGGATGCGGTCGCCCTCCTGGCGGGCCCACTCGTGCTGCTCCGTGTATTTCACGTCCTTGGGAAAGTCCATCTCCCCTCCTCGTTCTCCGATGACCCTCGGTTGTTGGATCCGCCCGGGGACGTCAGGCGCTCCGGCCGAAGGGATCGGCCGCCGCGGCGATCTGTTCGAGCGTGCGCTCTCGGATGTCGTGGGGTGAAGGCGGCCCCCTACGCCTCTTCCCCTTCGAGATCCACGTCTCCAGGAGCTCCCTGACCCGGTGTCCGCATCTGGGGCAGTGCCCAAGCCGTGCCGACCATGGCGCGATCCCTCGGTCGCCGCAATCCGGGCACTCCCACAGATGCTTGCGACCGGACAGCTTCCCCCGTTTTGCTCGGGGCCGGCCGTCGACCTCCACGATGTCCAGGGCGAAGTCCACGACGGGTCCGTTGCTGATCGAGGTCCCGACGCCGTACGCGTCCACGTATCGATTCAGCTCCAGGATGCTGCGCTCGTTGATGCCGCCAGACGCGAAGATCCTGACGTGTTGGAAGCCGCGTTCGTCGAGCTCCCAGCGCACCTCTCGCAGGATGGCCCCGAAGTCTCCCCGCCGGCTGGCCGGAGTGTCGAGCCGCACGGCCGCCAGCCGCTTGCCCAACGCCATCGCCGCGGCCACCGCCCCGAATTTCTCGTCCTGGAACGTGTCCACGAGGGCGACCCTGGGGAGGCGGGGGTCCACCACCCGATCGAACGCCTTCCACGCCCGTTCCTCCCCGAGGATCAGGATCAGCGCGTGGGCCATGGTTCCGACGGGGGCGACGCCGATGAGTTCGGCGGCCTTCACCCCCGCGACGCCGTCACACCCGCCCACATAGGCGGCTCGTTCGATCATCGGGGCGATGGCAGGGTGCATACGCCGGGCCCCGAAGGAGTACAGGGGCCTGGCCCCCGCGGCGAGCTTGCAGCGGGCCGCGGCCGTGGCGATCCCCGTAGCCTGGCAGAGGAGGCCGAGGAGGGCCGTCTCCAGGATGCCGAAGTCGAGGTAAGGACCGACCAGGGTCATCACAGGCTCCTCTGCATAGAAGACCGTGCCCTCGTTGACCGCCTGGATCTCGATGCCACGGCCGCTCTCCGAGCCGCGCCCCTCGAGGAGCCACAGCGCCTCCTCGAGGCCGGCAAACACGGCCCATCCCCAGTTGGCAGGGAGGGAACTGGCCCGGATCTCGGCGACGACGAGCGGGTTCTCGTCCTCCGCCCGCAAGACTTCCTGCCCGCGCAGGAAGTAGACGTCGGTGACCTGGCCCGAGCGGATGTCGTCGGGCGACGCCACGTGCGGGCTTGTCACGTCTTCAGCTCCTCGACCAGTGAGGCGAATTCGGCGGCCAGGGCGGCCGCCGAACCAGGGTCGCCCGACTCCGCCCACACCCGAACCAGTGGCTCCTGCGGGTGCGGGACCACCAGCGCCCAGTCCTCGCCCCGGAAGGTCTTGACTCCGTCGATCGTCACCACCCTGCGTTCCCCAAGATGTTCGATGAGACGGCGCATCACCGTTCCCTTGCTCTCCCAGGGGGTGAGCACTTCCTGCTCGGCGATGTGCGCGGCCGGGAGCTCTTCCAGGACAGATCGGAGAGAGGTCTCGGCCTGGACCAGCAACTCGAGCAGCTTGACCAGCGCCATCAGGGCGTCGTGAGCCGCGAGGAACTGCGGGAACACGTAGCCACCCGCCTCATCCCCGGCAAAAGTCACGCCCGAACGGTCCGCCTCGGCCGTCAACCCGGCCGAGGAGATCGGAGTCCAGACAACCTCTCCTCGGCGGCGCCGGATGATCTCCTCCGCCACCCGCGAGGTCGAGACTGGCAGGGCAACCCGGGGCCTTCTGCTCGTGTGGGCCACGAGCCAAACGTAGGCGAGGAGCGCCGTTCGCCCATCCACGGTCTGTCCCGAGGCGTCGAGCAGCTGAAGCCGCTCCCCCGTCGAATCGACCAGAGCGCCGAGTTCCGACCCGCTGCCCCGGACCAGGCGTTCGAGCTGGGCGAGGTGATGTTCCGTGTCCTCCTCCGACTGGACGAGCCGTGCCTCGTCCAGGACCGCGTTGACGCTCAGCACCTCGGCCCCGATTCGCCCCAAGACGTGGGGAACCGTCAGCGAAGCGCTCCCGCATCCGCAGTCCACTACGAGCTTCCACCGTCGCTCCCTCAGCGCCCCCACGTCGACCTGGTCCAGGAGGCCCCTCGCGTAGAAGTCGCGGCCGCGGGCCGGAAGGTTCAGCTCGCCGAGATCGTGGGAGAAGGCCCGCCGAAGATCGTCGCGGTAATAGGCTCGTTCGAGCTGCCGTTGGGTCGCTGGCCCGATGTCGATGCCTCGCTCGTCGAAGAACTGGATCTCCACGGAAGACGGATCGGAGGGCGCCGTCCGAACCGAGAATCCCCCGCCGGCCCGGGCCGAGCGGACGTGGAACCTGGCAACGGGTGCGGGGACCAGCTCGAGGTCATGGCAGTCGATGCCGCCCGCATTGACCCCCGCGACCATGGCCCGCTTGAGGATGCGGGCCGCGCGCGTGGCATCCCGGCAGCCCGCGACAGTGGTTCCACGAGGCTGGAGGGTGGCGTAGGCCAGCGCCAGACGAAGGGCCAACTCTGGGGTGATGTCGAGATTGAAGAGGCCGGCCACGCCGCGCTCCCCGAACAGGCCCCGAGCCCCCCCGGATTGCCAAACGATCGACTTGGACACGATGGCCCCAGGCTCGACCGACTTGAAGGGGTAAACCTTGACCTGAGGTTGCAGGACGGCGCCTTCCCCGATGTGGCACTCGTCGGCCACCACCACGCCCTCCTCCAACCGAGCTCCGGCCTTGACGTCGCTGTTCTTGCCCACCACGCAGCCCAGCAGGCTGGCTGAGGGGCCCACGTATACGTAATCGTGGAGCACCGACCGGTGCACGAACGCCCCGGACTTGATCGACACACCCCGCCCGACCACCGTGTGCTCCCGCAGGGAGGCCCCGCCCTCGATCCGGCTGTAGGCGCCGATGAAGGCGGGTCCCTGGACGTTGGCATCAGGATCCACCTCGGCTCCTTCGCCCAGCCAGATACCGTGGCGGAGCTCGAAACCGGCGAGCTCCGCGTCCACCTTCCGGTCCAGGACGTCGCGGTGGGCCGCGAGATAGGCTCCGACGTTACCGACGTCGGTCCAGTAGCGGTCGGTGACGTATCCGTAGATGGGACAGCCCTTCTCCAAGAGCAAGGGGAAGAGGTCCTTGGAGAAGTCGAATTCCTCGCCGTCGGGGATCGAGTCGATGACGTCTCGTTCCAGCACGTAGATGCCGGTATTGATGGTGTCGCTGAACACGTCGCCCCACCCGGGCTTCTCGAGGAATCGCTCCACCCGACCCGACTCGTCGGTGATGACGATGCCGAACTCCAAGGGGTTGGGAACGCGGGCCAGGGTCACGGTGACGGCCGCCCCGGTCGATTCGTGGAACTTGACCATCTCGGTGAGATCCACGTCGGTCAGGGTGTCCCCCGAAAGCACGAGGGTCCGGTCGTCCAGGAGCGGGGCGGCGTTCCTGACGCTCCCGGCCGTCCCCAGCGGCTCCTCCTCGGTGGCATAGGAGAGCGAGACGCCGAGGTCCGAGCCGTCTCCGAAGTAGTTCCGCACCACGCTGGCCAGGAATTGAACGGTGGCGATGACCTCGGTGAACCCATGGCTGCGGGCGAGCCGAAGAGTGTGCTCCATCATCGGGCGTCCCACGATGGGGAGCATCGGTTTGGGTTGATTGCTGGTGAGGGGGCGGAGCCTGCTTCCCTGGCCACCCGCCATGACCACCGCCCTCATGCAGGAATCATATCCGCCGGTCCCGGCGAGCCATCCGGACGGCCCGTGCCACGTCGGCCGCGTAGATGGCGGTCGCCGCGTAGTACAGGACGATCCCGATCCCGTAGAGCACCCACCCGGCTGGGAGCGCTATCCGGTGGAGCGACAGGCCGAAGTTGCCCCACGCCACGAGGGGGATCCCGCTCATGAGCCCGAAGGTCGCCGCCTTGCCGATCCACCGGACCTCCAGACGGACCTTCAGCGCGATGAGCATCGCGAAGCCGGCCAGGAGGATCAGTCCGTCCCGAACGATCACGAGCAGCGCCGCCCACAGCGGGAAGGCGTCCCTCGCCACCATGGCCACCAGTGCCGCCATGATGGCCAGCCGATCGGCAACGGGGTCCAGGATCTTCCCGACGGTGGAGACCTGGTCCGTGTGCCGGGCGATGTACCCGTCGACCCAATCGGTCGCCACAACGGCCCCGAGCAGCAGCAGCCCAGCGGTCTCCGTCCCGTGATGAAGGATCAGGACAACGAACACCGGGATGAGCAGGATGCGGAAGAAGGAGACCACGTTGGGGACCGTGGCGATCCGGTCGAGCCTTGCGGGCGCGACACCTCCGTCCTCTACCCCACCCATAGGGAACCTCGATCCGAGGTCGAGCGTTAGATCCGGCGAGATTCAACCTCTATGGTCGGGCCGGGCGGATTTGAACCGCCGACCTCTTGACCCCCAGTCAAGCGCGCTAACCAAACTGCGCCACGGCCCGATGCTTCGGTCGATTCTACCGGCCCGGACGTCGCGGGGTCTGAGCTCCCCTCCCTCGCCCCCTTCTCCGCGCTCGGAAGATCAGTCGCACGGGAGTGCCCCGGAGGCCGAAAGCGCTCCGGAGGACGCCCTCGAGGTAGCGCCGGTAGGTCGGTCCGGGGTCCCCTGACCCGAAGAGCACGAAAGTGGGCGGGCCAACCCCCACCTGAGTCCCGTAGCGGATGAGGCCTGCCCGGCTCGGAGGGGGATGCGCGCCGGTGGCATCCTGAAGGACGCGGTTCACCTCGGCGGTCGGGACGCGTCGCGTCCACGCCTCGTGCACGGCGAGGAGGGCCGGCATCAACCGCCCCACTCCCGAACCCGAGAGCGCCGAAGTCTTCACCACGGGCGTGCCCGGGAAGACCTCGAGCTTGCGGCCAAGGTCCTCGTACCTCGCGGCCCTCTCCCCGCTCGGAACGAGGTCCCACTTGTTCAGGACGGCCACCAACCCCCGCCCGGCCTCGGTCACCCTGGCGGCCACGCGCTTGTCTTCTCCCGTCAAGCCTTCGCTCGCGTCGACGACCAGCAGGGCGACGTGCGCCGCGTCGATGGCCTTGAGGGACCGGACCAGCCCGTAGTACTCGACCCCTTCGGTCTTGCCCGGCCGGCGGAAGCCGGCCGTATCGACGAACCGGAACCTTCGACCCTCGACCTCAACCACAGAGTCCACCGCATCGCGGGTGGTGCCGGGTTCGGCGTGCACCACGACCCGCTCTTCCCGCACCAGGCGGTTGAAGAGGGAGGACTTCCCCACGTTCGGCCTGCCGACGATGGCGAATCGGGCCTCGTCCTCCAGGGGCTCCTCGGGCCGCTCCGGGATGAGCTCGACGACCTGATCGAGCAGCTCTCCGGTCCCCCGCCCGTGCAACGCCGAGATCAGCAGCGGTTCGCCCAGGCCGAGCCCGTGGAATTCGGCAGCCAGCGGTTCGTGAGCCTCGGTGTCGACCTTGTTGGCCACCACCACCACTGGTCGAGAGGAACGACGCAGAAGCCGGCCAAGCTCCTCGTCCTCCGCCGTCAAACCCGCCGCGGCGTCGACCACCAAGAGGATCAGGTCGGCTTCCTCTGACGCCAGCAGTGCGTGCTTGACAACGGCCGCCTCCACGCCCCGGGGGCGGCTCATCAACCCGCCCGTGTCGATCACGACGAACCTCCTGCCCCGCCACTCGACGGGAAGCTCCAGGCGGTCCCTGGTCACCCCTGCGCTCTCGTGGGCGATGGCTTCCCTCCGACCGACCAGTCGGTTGACCAGCGTCGACTTGCCAACGTTCTGCCGGCCGATAACAGCGACCGTGGGCAGGGCCCCGCTCATTGACCGGCCTTCCTCTCGCGGGTCGTTTCCACCAGCTCCTGAGCACGAGCCAAGACCTGGCGGCGGTTGAGCCGGGTCGTATCCAAGACGGTGGCGTCCGGGGCCGGTTCCAGTGGGTTCGTGCCACCGCCTCGGCGGCAGCGCTCGCACCTCCCCGCTCCCGCGCCCGCCGCCGCGCTCGTTCCCGGGGGAGGGCGGAGAGGAAGATCTTCACGTCCGCGTCCGGGAAAACCACCTGGCCGATGTCCCGTCCTTCCATCACGCATCCGTCGGCGCCGAGCTTGCGCTGCTCGGCCCGCATCACCGCTCGAACCTCGGGGTGGCTGGAGGTCCTCGAGACCGCTGCCTCGACCTCGCGGGAGGTCAGACTCGAGCCCGCGGGTTTCCCGTCGATGGCCAACTCCACCACTGTCCGGCCGGGCTGCAAGGAGAAGCGGAAACTGCGAGCAATCTCCGCCAGTCCGGCGGCGTCTTCGAGCCCGATCTCCCGTTGCAGGGCGCGGGCGGCCACTGCCCGATACATGAGACCGGTGTTGACATACGGGAGGTGAAGACGGCGAGCGAGGGCTCGGGCCAGCGTGCTCTTGCCGGCGCCGGCCGGCCCATCGATGGCCACGATGAACCCACGCTTGGGGATCCGCGACGCGATGTGGCCCATGTCCGCGGAAGCATGACATGAGGCACAACGCATCCCTCGAGCCTGTCGCGGCGGGCGCGCAACGTTGAGGGTTTCACGTGGAATTTTGGCGTTCTGGATTCTGCCCGAGCCTCGACCTCTACTGAAGGTCACCGTCTCCTGCTACCTCATCCGCCCTCGAGCTCGAGCGCGGGCTGGCCCTATCCAGACCCGCAGCTCGATACAGATCTGCGGTCTCGGTCGAGGTCAAGGGGCGAACCTCCCCTGGTCGTAGGTTGCCCAGCTCCACCGCGCCCACGCGGGTACGCGCGAGACGACTGACGGGGAATCCCACCGCCTCGAGCATTCGCCGGACCTCGCGTTTGCGCCCCTCCCCCATGACCAGGCGCAGCGAAGATCTGTCCTGCCGTCGCTGCACCCCGCTCACTCGCAGGGCTCGCGCCGGTCCATCATCCAGCTCGACGCCGGTCTCCAGGCTTCGGATGGCCTGGCGCGAGATCGACCCCTCCACCTCCAGGAGGTACTCCTTCTCCACGCCGAACCGGGGATGCTGCAGCCGGTAGGCCAGATCGCCGTCGTTGGTCAGCAGGAGCAGCCCCTCGGAGTCGCGGTCCAGCCGGCCCACCGGGAAGACGCGAGGGCCCGGGGGCAGGAGCGAACCCAGGGATCGCGCGGCGTGCGGATCCCGAAGGGTGGTGGTAACTCCGGGCGGCTTGTTGAGCTTGTACAGACGGAGGTCCGGGTGAGCCGGGACGGGGACGCCGTCCACCGCCACGCGGTCCATGGCCGGATCGGCTCGGCTGCCCAGGATCGCCGGTCGCCCGTTGACCGTCACCCGGCCGGCTCGGATCAGGTCCTCGACCGCCCGGCGGGACCCGTAGCCCGCGCGCGCCAGGATGCGCTGGAGTCGTTCCTCAGCTCGCTGCCCGGGACCCGGCATCGTCCAGGAGCGGCACGATTGGAGGGAGGTCCGAGAGCGAGCGAAGCCCGAGGCGCTCCAGGAACAGGGAGGCCGTGCCGTAGAGCACCGGACGGCCGGGACCCTCGTCCCTGCCAACCTCCTCGACGAGCCCTCGCTCGGCCAGGGCCCGAAGGACTCCGTCCGAGTCGACGCCCCGGATGCTGGAGACCTGGTGCCGGGTCACGGGCTGCTTGTAGGCCACGATGGCCAGGGTCTCCAGAGAGGCCTTGGTCAGCCTGGCGTGGCGAGAGCCAAGGATGAACTGCTCGACGTGAGACACCGCCGCTGGGTGAGTCATCAGCCGCCAGCCTCCTGCAACCTCCACCAGGGAGATGCCCGAACCGCGTTCCTCATAGCCTGATGCCAGCTCCCGGAGGATGACCTCGACCTCCCGCCGCCCAGCCTCCAAGGCCTGGGCCAGGACGGTCACTGACAGCGGCTCGTCGGCCAGGAACAAGATCGCCTCCAGCCCCCGCCGGATCTCGGGCCCACGTTCACTCATGTCTCGACTCCTTCGCGGGGCCGGGTCTCGACCTCGATCGAGCCCTGCCAGCGGACGTTGATGTCTCCGAATACCTTAGCTTGGCTCAGCTCAACCTTTCCTTCACGGTGAAGCTCGAGAAGGGCGAGGAAGCGCACCACGACCTCGATCCGTTCCCGGCAACCCTCTATCAGCTCCCTGAACCTCGCCTCGGGGCGGCCGGCCAGTCGCTCCTGCACTGCCATCAGGGCCTCGGCCAGCGAGACCCGGATGGGGGTGACGTGCGAGAGGTCGATGTCCTTGGCCGGGGCGAGGACCTCAGCGGCCACGGCCCGAAGCAGCTCGGGGGTGACCTTCTCCATCACATCCGGATAGAGGTGGGCGAACTCGGAGGGCGGGCCGGCGGTTCTGGGGACCATGCGCGAAGCCACCGCCAGCTGCTCCGAGACCCACCCGGCCACCTGCCGGAAGGCTCCCAGCTCCAAGCTCCGCGCATAGATCAGGTCAGCCGGCGTCCCGCCCAGCAGATCCTCCTCGACCAGCGCGGAGGGCCGAGGCAGCAGCCGCCCCACCTTGAGCTCGAGCAGGACGGCGCAGATGGCCACGAACCAGGTCGCCTCCTCCAGGGGCCAGCCTTCGACTCGCTCCAGGCCCTCGCGGAGGAACCGATCGGTGATCCGAGCCACCGGGATGTCGCACACGTCCATCCGCTGGTCGAGGATCATGTCGGCCAGCAGGCGGAAAGGGCCCGAGAACAGAGGCAGCTCGACGGCGAACCCCGCGGGCACGCTCATCCGGGCACCGACGCAGAAACGACCGGGGGCCGCCGGG
>VAYC01000136.1 GCA_005885025.1 Actinomycetota bacterium
TCTACCACGATATCGGTGAGATCCAACGGCAGAAGCGCTACTACGAGTCACTGCTTGAGATGAGTCCGGCGGCGATCATGACCGTTGATCTTGATGCGACGGTCACGTCGTGGAATCCGGCGGCCGAGCGGCTCCTGGGGTATTCGCAGGAGGAGGCGATCGGTCGGAACATCGATGAGCTCGTCGCCAATCGAAGCGAGGTTCGGGACGAAGCCGAGGGAGTGTCCCAACGAACGGCAGTTGGAGAACAGGTCCACCTCGTCACGAGGCGAACACGAAAGGACGGCTCGCTTGTCGACGTCGATGTCGTTGCTGCGCCGATCTTCGTCGCCGGCAAGCAAGTCGCCTATTACACCATGTACAGCGATATCAGCGAGATCCAGCGGCAGAAGCGCTACTACGAGGCGCTGGTGGAGGCCAGCCCTGTGGCCGTGGTTCTGGTGGACGTGGATGCCGAAACTATCAACTCGTGGAACCCGGCGGCCGAGCAGCTGTTCGGGTATACGGCCGAGGAGGCCATCGGGCGGAGCATCCTGGACCTCGTGGCCACGCCAGCGGAGCTACGAACCGAAGCCGCAGGTTACGCCCAGCAACTTCGAAGGACCGAGCCCATCCACGCGGTGACCCGGCGAGCAAGGAAGGACGGCGCCCTCGTGGACGTGGAGATCCTGGGCGTCCCAGTAGAGATCGCGGGCGACCGTGTGGGCTTCTACGTCCTGTACCACGACATCAGGGAGCTTCAACAGGCACGGCGGGAGGCAGAAAGCGCCACCCATGCGAAGAGCGCCTTCCTGGCCGCGATGAGCCACGAGATCCGAACACCGTTGAACGCGGTGATCGGCATGACCGGCCTGCTGCTCGACACCGATCTCGCTCCCGAGCAACGGAGCTATGGGGAGGTCATCCGGAGCAGCGGCGACGCGCTCCTCGACGTGATCAACGAGATCCTGGACTTTTCGAAGATCGAGGCGGGCCGCCTGGATCTGGAGCGTCAGCCCTTCCGGCTGCGACAGTGCGTGGAATCGGCTCTGGAGCTCGTGGCCACCGCCGCGGCTGACAAAGCACTGGACCTGGCCTACGTGATCGACCCGCGCACCCCGGCGGCGATCGTCGGTGACTTCACCCGGCTGCGGCAGATCCTCCTGAACCTTTTGAACAACGCGGTCAAGTTCACCGATCAGGGTGAGGTGGTCCTGAGGGCAGACGCCACGCCGATCGACTCTGCGGGAGACGGCGGAGCCCGCAGATACGAGATTCACTTCTCGGTCCGGGATACGGGGATCGGGATCCCGGAGGATCGGATGGACTGGTTGTTCGAGGCGTTCACCCAGGTCGACGCCTCGACCACCCGGCGATACGGGGGCACTGGCCTGGGCCTGGCGATCAGCAAGCGCCTGGCCGAGGAGATGGACGGACGGATGTGGGCGGAGAGCCGCAGTGGTCAGGGTTCCACGTTCCACCTGGCCATCAAGGCCGACGCGGCAACCGGCCCGCTGGCTAGCGAGGAGCTCGAGGCGATCCCGGAGCTGGGTGGCAAGCGAGTGCTGATCGTGGACGACAACGCCACCAACAGGGAGATCCTTCGGCGCCAGGCCGAGTCGTGGGGGATGGTGCCCCAGGAGGCAGCATCACCGAGCGAGGCCCTCGAATACGTCCGCCGGGGCGACCCCTTCGAAATCGCCATCCTGGACATGCAGATGCCCGAGATGGACGGCCTGGCCCTGGCCGGGGAGATCCGCCGACACCGCAGTGCCAAGGACCTGCCGCTCGTCATGCTGACGTCCCTGGGCTACCGCGACCCATCGCCGCAAGGCGGGGAGTTTGCGGCGTACTTGACGAAGCCGATCCGGCCATCCCATCTTTACGATGCCCTGATCGGGATCTTCGCTCCCCAGATGGCCCTTCAGAAAGTGCCCCTGCCAGGGTCTCGCACGGTCACTCCCGCGGCGGAGCGGCCGCAGCTTCGGATCCTGCTGGCCGAGGACAACGCGGTGAACCAGCGGGTGGCGCTGCTCCTGCTGGAGAAGTTGGGGTACCGCGCGGACGTGGCCGCCGACGGGCGTGAGGCGCTCGAGGCCCTGGAGCGTCAGCCGTACGACGTGGTTCTGATGGACGTTCAGATGCCGGAGATGGACGGGTTGGAGGCCACCAGGCGGATTGTGGAGCGCTGGCCCGGGCCCGACCGGCCCCGGATCGTCGCCATGACCGCTGGAGCCACCGAAGCCGACCGGAAGGCCTGCCTCGCGGCGGGGATGAACGACTACGTCAGCAAGCCGATCCGGGAGGAGGAGTTGGCCGCGGCGCTGTCCCGCTCGGGCCTAGTGAGTCGTCCCTCAGCCGAACGAACCCGAGTTGCTTCGACCGTTGGCCGCGAGGCGACCACCATCGATCCGGAGGCACTCGAACAGCTCCGCAGAACGGTGGGAGGCGAGGAGGGCCTGGCTCAGGTCATGGCCACCTTCCTCGAGGACACCGAACGCATCCTGGCCGCGCTTCGGAACGACGTCGAGGCTGGGCGAGCCAGCGAGGTTCGTCGCCACGCCCACTCCCTGAAGTCCACGGCAGCCAGCTTCGGCGCATCCAATCTCTCTGACCTCTCTCGGCGCCTCGAGGATCTGGGCCGGACCGGTCGCCTCGAAGGCGCGCCAGCCCTGGTCGAGGACATCGCGATGGAGTTCGCCCGGGTTGGAACGGCCCTCCGCCCGGAGGCCAAGGGATGATCGAACAGGCCTCCATCCTGGTGGCCGAGGACGACGCGGTGGCCCGGGCCACCCTCACCAGGGCCCTCGAGCAGGAGGGCCACCGGGTGACCATCGCGATGGATGGGCGGCGAGCGCTCGACCTGCTCGCCACCGAGGCGTTCGACGCGGTACTCCTTGACATCGTCATGCCTGAGGTCGACGGGTTCGAGGTGCTGGCCCGGATGAAGGCGGATCCACGCTTTCGCCACCTACCCGTCATCGTCATCACGTCCATCGACGACGTGACCAGCGCGATCCGGTGCATCGAGACGGGGGCCGACGACTACCTGACCAAGCCGTTCGACCCTGTCCTTCTTCGCGCCCGGCTGGGCGGAGGGCTCACGAAGAAGCGGCTCCATGACCTGGAGCGTCGGCACCTCGAGCAGATCACCGATCTGAACTACCGGCTCGAGGCCCGGATCGAAGAGCAGATGGCCGAACTGGTCCGAACGGGCGAACTGCGACGGTTCCTCCCTCCTCAGGTGGCCGAAGGGTTGCTGTCCGGTCATCTCGGCTCCGACGGGCTGGAGCGTCGCAAGGTCACCATCCTGTTCGCTGACATGGTGGGGTTCACCGACCTCTCGGACACCCTCGATCCGGAGGAACTGGCCGAGGTCCTCGACGAATACCTCCGAGAGATGACCTCGGTCCTGATCTCCCGCGGCGGGACTCTCGACAACTACATCGGCGACGGAATCATGGCGGTGTTCGGCGCTCCGATGACGATGACCGAGGAGGAGCAGTCCTGGGCGGCGGTGCGAGCGGCCCTGGCCATGCGGGAGCGGGCAGGCGAACTGGCCGCGCGGATCCGCGACCGGGGCATCCCTGCCGATCTCCAGATCCGGGTCGGGATCAACGCCGGACAATGCATGGTCGGCGTGTTCGGGAGCGACGTCCTACGTGCTTACAAGATCGTCGGGTTTGCCGTGAACATCGCCGCCAGGCTCCAGACCGAGGCCGCGCCCGGAACGATCCTGGCCGGGTACCGAACCTACGCCTTGGTCCGAGACCAGGTCCGGGCCGAACGCCAGGAGCCGCTCACCTTGAAGGGGGCAGCCCGCCCCGTTGAAGCCTGGGAGATCCTCGGCCTCGCAGGCGGGAGCTCGCCGGGGGGGCCCTCGGAACCCTGATTTCGACGCTCCGCGCCGCTCGGGCGGAATCCGCACCGAACTCCAAGGGCTTACCGAACCGGCTCACGCTGATAGCGAAGGTAAACAACTCCCGAGCCGAACGTGCGGGTGTCGGTGAGCCTCAGGCGGATCCTGTCCTCCAACGCCGGGAAGAACGGCGTGCCGCCACCCAGGACGACCGGATGAACGACGGGCCGGTATTCATCGATCAGACCGAGCCGCATGAAGGTCGCGGCAAGGGTGGGGCCACCAACCTCCATGTCCTTGCCGGGTTGCGCCTTCAGCTTCGTGACCTCTTCGGCGATGTTGTCCCTGAGCAGCCTGCTATTCCAGTCGACCTTCTCCAGGGTCCTCGAGAACACGATCTTGGGCATGTCCCTCCAGATTCGGGCGAACTCGACCACGGGCTCTGGGGCCGAGGGGTCCGTATCCGCCGTTGGCCAGAAGTCGGCCATGAGCTCGTACAGCCGCCGTCCGTACAGGAAGGTACCCATCTCCCGCGCCTGATCGTTCCAGAACCTGTGCAGCTCCTCGTCGGGGGTGGACCAGTCGAGCTCTCGGTTCGGACCCTCGATGAAGCCATCGAGCGACACCCCCATCGAGTAGACGACCTTCCTCATCCCGCTCCTTCGGGTCGGGAAGCTCTCGAACCCTTCAATCCACGAATGGCCCGTTGAACACGGGCTCCTCCCCGTACGGCTGCCCCGACATGAGCAGGTACCGGGTGCGGGGAGCGGCCTCCGTGACCGTGAATTCTTCTCCTGGACCCATAAGGACCAGTTGGGGAGGTCTCGCTGGGCGCAGGTTCGCCCCGAAGGCGCCCTCGCCCTCGAGCATGTAGGCGAACCCCTGGAACTCGGGCGGCACCGGTGTCGTGACCGTCCCGCCCTCGGGCAGTTCGACGTCGAGGATCAGGGCGGGCGTCCCCAGATGGACGGGGGAGCCCTCGCCGACCAGGACCCGAACGATCGCGCCGCCCTCCCGCCGCTTCGGGATCTGCTCTGGCTGCACCACCTGCGCGCTCGGTTCGACGTTCTTGTCCTTCCGGGCCAGGTTCACCCAGAACAGCACGCTGCGGAACTCCGTGTCGCCGTGGCCCTCCTCGACCTCGTCGGCTCCCACGGCCTCGGCGTGCCACGCGCCTCGTCCCGTCCTGAGCGCGAGGAGCGACCCCTCGGACAGCCGAGCCCGCTCCACGGATCCGCCCGGCCCTGTGGTGTGACCGGTGCTGGCCGAGCCCTGCAACACATACCAGAGGTTGTCGAACCCTCGGTGCGGATGCTTGGTGTCCTTGCCCGACATCTCGGAGAGGCGGAACCGGCCTTCGTGAACGAGGATGAAGGGGTCCGTCCGTTCGTAGGGGGCTCCGCGGGAGGGCACCGCCTCAAGGACCGGCATCCCCATCATCCGGATCAGTGCCGCGTCCTCCACGAGGAGGGCGTCTCGCTCCGTTGCCTCGATCTCTTGTCTCATGTTCCCGTCTCCCTTTTTCAGTGCGTAACGTTCTCTCGCGGTTTCTATTCCCGCCAGGACGCTCAGGGTCATACAGGCGGCCACGGCGGACCACGGGCGTGAGCGATCGGTGAGCCGGCACAAACCGCGATATCGTCCAGCACGGAGAGACCTCCGTTTTTCGGCGGGCTGTCGATTTCGTCGCTCCCCGTTTGTCTCATAGGCGACCATCCCGAGAAGGAGGGAGCCATGAAGTACATGCTGCTGATCCATCAAGGCGACTCCCCGACGCCGCGGTCGCCAGACGCCTGGGCAACCCTTTCGGAGGACGAACAGAAGGCCGTATACGCCGACTACCAGGCGATCAACCAGACTCCGGGAGTCACCCCAGGCCTCGGGCTGGATGCTCCCGAGACGGCAACCACCGTGCGGGTTCAGGACGGCAAGACACTGACGACCGACGGCCCGTTCGTCGAGATCAAAGAGTCGATCGGCGGCTACCTGCTGTTCGAGGCGGACGACCTCGACGCGGCGATCGAGCTGGCCTCGCGGATCCCGGCGGCACGCCTGGGCGGCGCGGTCGAGGTGCGTCCGATCGTGGAGTG
>VAYC01000412.1 GCA_005885025.1 Actinomycetota bacterium
AGGTTCTTGGACAGGATCTGCCTCGCGTAGATGGTGCCGGAGGCGGGGGCTCCGGCGATCGAGGCCATCCAGGTGTTATTGGAAGGGTTCAGGGTCGCCAGCGTCGGGCTTGTGAAGCTCGGATCCAGCGACACCTGGACATAGCCGTCGGGGAGGTGCTGGCCCGCCGCCGGCGTGCCGATCCGGTACGAGAACGTCTTGGCCTGGTCGGCCCAGTCGTTCAGCGTGACGTCGGCGTGTTCGACCATGCCGTAGGCAGCGACGTGGTCGATCTTGTCGCCCGCGGTGAGCCCACCCAGGCTGGCCAGGGGCACGCTGATCGTCACCTCGTTGCCGTTCACGCTCCCTGAGGCGTTCCCCGAGGGCGTGTAGGTGAGGAACTTCGGGGTGGGAGCTCCCAGCGCGGGGGCATCGATGCTGCTGACCGTGCCGTAGACCGGCCGTAGACGAAGTTCGACCCGCCCAGCCATTTCACGAACCAGTGGGAGTGGTAGGGAGGAGCCATCGTGGTGGGGCCGATCCCGCCCTTGCCCTCCCACCAGGTCACCATCCAGGAGGGCGTCCCACCGGTCGTCGCAGCATCGGCCAGGGCCGCAGCCGAGAGGTCGGCCATCTTGAGCTTGAAGGTGAGGTTCGTCCCGTTATCGCCGGCGGAGGCCTCCAGGAGGTCCAGGGCCGGGTGGTTCGGCCCGGCCTGCCCATTCGGGAGCCACACGGGGAACCGCGCATCGCCAGCAGGGTCAGTGGTCCAGTTGCCGGGTGGCAAGCCGTGGGTACCGCTCACGGACAGCGTTGAGCCGCTCAAGGAGGCGGAGTTGACGGCGACGTTCGCCGGCGTGGGGTCGGGCAGCAGGTTCCCCTGGGAGGCGAACAGGCTGGGGCCCGTACGGAGCCTGATCACGGCGTTAATGGGCTTGCCGATGTACTGGCCGGGCACGACCTGGGAGAGGTCACTGTTCTCGTTGTAGGCGATGAAGATGCGGCCCTGCGGGTCCCTGTCCACCATGAAGAAGTCGGCCATGGAGCGGTCGGAGTTGTGCAACAGACAGCCGGGGAAGCCGCCGTTGCAGATGGGACCCCGGTGCATGACGTGCTCGGTGGCCTGGACCTGGGTGAAGGTCGGGCTGGGGTCCAGGGCGTTCGTGCTGATCGACGCGTAGGCGTGCCACAGGGCGTTGGGGCCGCCGTAGGCTGGCACGCTGGGGTCGCGCTGGCTGTCGGTGGTGCCGTAGAAGACGACGGCTACGCGGCCCGGGTCACCCACGGTCAGCCATACGAAGTCGGTCTGCTGGCTGCCGGGATGGCTGACCTGGATCGGACTGTGCCAGGTCTGTCCTCGGTCGAGAGAGTACGAGACGTAAGCCTTCTGTGTGTCGGTCCACGCCTGCCACAGGTTGCCGGCGGTATCGAGGACGAGCGGGGCGAAGAAGTTCCCCACGGCGCCGGGACCCGGAAGCTTCGTCCAGGTCACGCCGCCGTCCGAGGACTTGCGGGTTCCACCGGAGACCGGGACGAAGATCTCGCCGTTGTTCGGGTCAACGGCGAAGCGTCCGATGCAGCTCCCCCCGATGTTGCCCGCGGGATTGTTCGTAGGGTCGGGCGGCAGATAGGTGACCCCGTTGTCCGTCGAGACCAGGACATAGCAACCGCTGAAACCGGCGACGTGGTTAGCGCCGAGGTAGATGCGCCGATCCTTCGCTCTGCTGTTCGGGTCGTACACGCCCATCCACTGGCGGTCGGTCTCCGGGAAGCAACCTTCCCCGGGGATGAAGGTCTTGCCCTCGTCGTA
>VAYC01000110.1 GCA_005885025.1 Actinomycetota bacterium
TCCCATAGGGTTTCGGCACGGGGACCCCCGTGTCCTTCATCAGCCGGAGCGTGTAATCCTCGTATTCGACGAAACGACGGACGTTCTGGAAGGAGGCTTCGTCCTCCAGCGCCCCGTAGAGGATGGTTCGCCACAGCTTGTACCAGCGGTCTGCCCGAACATGGCTCTTGGCGTAGAGCTTGGCGAACAGATAGGTATCGGGGTCGCCCTGGACCTTCAGCCGCAGGGGCGTCGATCCCCCGGCGCCCTCCAAGCCCACCGGTTTGATCTCCAGCACGGTGAGCCCGAGCTGGTCCCGCACGGCGTCTCGGATGGCTTGGCCCCGCCGTCCGGAGACGTCGAGGTGTGCCGCCTTGCCCTTCCGGTAGGTGACCGGGAACACCTCGTTGGGAGTGAAGAAGCGGAAGGCGGTGAGCGGGATGGCGACGCCCAGGACCACCCCGTACAGAGCGTCGCCGGGACCGTCCACGCCGAGGTACTCCCTGGCGAACACGAACAGCAGCAGGGCGCCGGCGGTCGCGATCTTCGCGTACCAGCGCGGCCGCCCCGCGACGAGGAGCGTGTACGTGATGCCGATCAGGATCGCCGCCAGCGTGGCCACCGGCGGTGACGGCATGGCGAACCCGCCCCACCCGCTGATGATGGTCACACCGTATGGACGAGGGCGGGTAAGCGCGTTGTAGACGATGCCGCCCACGATCTCCATGACGAACAGGCTTCCCAGGAAGACCAGAAGGTGGCGCCATCGGCGGTAGACCATGAGGAGGGCCACCAGCCCGAGCCCGAGGACCGTCACCCCCCAACCGGACCCGGCGACCTTGATGATCCGCATGAGGTGCGTCAGCCAGCCGGTGCGGATGCTCGCCACTCGAACCATCCACCAGGTCTCGATGTGGTCGGAGAGGTGCAGGACCGGGTCGAAGCGCAGCAGAAGGACCGTGACGATGGCGACCCACGCCATCATGCCCAGCCAGAGGGACCCACTCAGACCGAGCTTTCGCGGGAGCGGCGCTGGAGCTCCGGTCGGGCGTCGTCGCTTGCGGGTCCGCCGGATCGTAGCGGGAACGTAGTCCGGCACCGTCGTGACCGTTTCCACGGCGGCAGCGGGCCCGGTTGGCGCGCTCCCCAGGATGTCTGCCATCAGCGCTCCTTCACGTCAGGCCCTGGTCCTTCAACCACTGCGCCGCGACGAGGCGAGCCGGATCACCGGCCAGGCTGACGCGCCCGATCAGCAGCTGGAGCTCCGAGGTCGTGAGACGGGCGGAGACCGCGTCGACAGCGTAGGTGAACGCCGAGCCGTACTGCGTGAGGACTGCCTGCCGGACCACCGGCGTGACGTTCTCCGCCGGCTGAAGCCCCCGGTCGTCGGTCAGCACCACCAGGTGTTCGGCGGCGATGGCCGGGTCGGTGGTGAACATCAGAGCGACGTCGATCGATCCCGCTCGGAGCGCCTGCAGCGTGAGCGTCCCACCCGTATCGAGCCCGATGGACTCCGCGAACGTGAGGCCGTACACGTTCTTCAGGCCCAGCAAGCAGAGGGGACGTTGCGGACACTCGGGCGGGCCCCCGAAGGTCAGGGTCGAGGCGACGTCCGACAGGTCGCTGATCGTGGCAAGGCCGTAACGGTCGGCGGTCGCCTGCGTCACGACGACGGCGTTGGCGTCCTGGGCCGGCGCAGAGGCCAGCGCGACGGCCGCGCTGGGGTCCAGTGCCTCAAGCAGGGCCTGGTGGGTGAGCTCGACGTTGGAGCTGGCGCGGCGTGCCCCCAGGGACAAGAAGGAGAGCGCCGACCCGGAGTATTCGGGCACCAGGTCGACCAGACCCTCGGCCAGGGCGGGCTGCAAGAGCTCCCTGGTTCCCGCGTCGAGGAGGAGCCGGACCGGGTAGCCCTTGGCCTGCAGGGCCTGGGCATAGAGCTGGGCCAGGATCTCGCTTTCGACGAAGTCGAACGATGCGATGGTGACGGGGTGTGACGCGGAGGGCGATCCTCCCCCCGTGGAATGGCCCCCCGTGCAGGCCGTCAGGATGAGTCCGACCCCGAGAGATAAAGAGATGAGGGAGCGTCCGGCCCTGACTGCCGTCACCTCGAGGCGTCCTCGAGGATGGTTGGCACCTCTATCGCAGCGGGTTGGTGCTTCCGCCAGCTCTTCTTGCGCTGCCAGATCATGTAGGTGAAGCCGCCGAGCGGGATCTGGATGCCGTAGGTGAGGGTCCGGTAGAGGAGGGCCGCCGCCGTCACCTGGATCTTGAACACGTCGAGGGGGACGTCGGCGTGATGTCGCCCCGCGGCGTAGAGCCCGCCGATCAGGGCCAGCTCGACGAATCCCACGCCGCCGGGTGTGATCGGCGCCGCCGAGACGAGCCTGGCGAAGGCGAACACCGCCAGGACCTGGATCGTGCTGACCTCGTGTTCGGACACGCCGACGTGCCGGAGCGCCAGGAGGAGGATGAACCACAACGCCATGTGGCTGAGGATGGTGGTGAGCGTGAGTGGCGCCCACCGCTTCTCCACCAGCTTGATGGTCTGCTTGCGGAACCGTGCGGCGCCCGCCCCCCAGTGGACCTCCGGCTTGTGGAACGGTTTCCGTAGGCGGGTCGCCACCTTGCCGAGGCCTCCGCCGATGGCCCGGGCAAACGACTCCTTCCACAGCGCCATGGCGAAGAGCAGGATGCTGCCGACAAGGATGATGAGGCCGATCCCGGCGGGGATCAGGAGTGTGCTCGTCGCTTGACCCGTCGCCGCGAGCAGGACGACCGCGATGACAGGGAGGCCGAGCTTCAAGAACGCGTTCCAGATGCCGGTGGTCGTCATGAGGAGCGCGATCTCAGAACCGGTGAAACCCCACGAATAGAACATCGCGTAGGCCACACCGACCGCGACCACCCCGCCGCCGGGGACGATGTTGGCGATGGTCGTCGAGGACTGGTTGTTGACGCCGGCCTGCCAGAAGCCAAGGCCGGGCAGGGCAGACTGCATCTGCCACCAATACGTGAACAGGTTGAAGATCGTGGCTGCGACCAGCGTGGCCAGCTCCAGCCACGTGAGGTTCGTGATGGTCTTCCAGACAGCGGAGTAGCTGGCGATCTTCGGCAGGATCAGGGCGAAGATAGCGATCACCACAGCAGCGGAGACGGCGATCTGGATTCCCCGAATCAGTGGGCGACGCGGGCGTCGCGACGTTTCGACTGGGCCTTCCTCAGTGATCGTGCCCACGGAATGTCCCCCTTACCTGAGACGCGCCTGCCGGGCTCGCGGAGCGCGGCTTGGGATCGTGAGCACCGATCATGCTCCCCAACTGGAGGGCGTGTCTACCCTTCATCTGCTCTCCTTGGTCAGTTTTCCCCTAGACGGGACCCGGGTGATTCAGTAGGCTGGCTACGCCGCCCGGAAGAATGGCTCGCGGCGAACGCGATGTGCCGCACGGAGACCCCGGATCGCCTCGGGGATCGGTGCACCTTCAGGCAGGGAGTGGGGGCGAATGGCGAACCGCACGATGAAGCGAGACAAGCTGAGCCACACGACGGAGGGGGGTTTGCTCGCTTCTGCCAACGGCGACGGGCCGGCGAAGCAAGGCAAGATACCCAAGAAGACCTATGAGCGCGAGTTGCTTCGGCTGCAGGAAGAGCTGGTGAAGATGGCGGAGTGGATCAAGGACTCAGGCTCTCGATTGGTCGTCATCTTCGAGGGCCGTGACGCGGCCGGCAAGGGGGGAACGATCAAGCGGATGACCGAGTACCTGAACCCCAGGATCGCTCGGATCGTTGCCCTCCCGGTGCCCACCGAACGAGAGAAGTCTCAGTGGTATTTCCAGCGTTATGTGGAACAGCTTCCTGCCGGAGGGGAGATCGTCCTGTTCGACCGGAGTTGGTACAACCGGGCCGGGATCGAAACGGTCCTCGGGTTCTGCACGCCCGAGGAACATCGGCGGTTCCTCCAGCAGTGCCCGATCTTCGAGCGGCTGCTCGTGAACGAAGGGATCTACCTGGTCAAGTACTGGTTCTCGGTGAGCGACGAAGAGCAGGCTCGCCGGTTCGAAGCGCGGATCAGTGACCCCATGAGACGGTGGAAGCTCTCGGCCACCGACCTGTATTCGCGAACGCGGTGGGTAGACTACTCGAGGGCAAAGGACGAGATGTTCGTTCACACCGACATCCCGGAGGCGCCCTGGTACGTGGTTCCCGCGGATGACAAGCGGCGCGCCCGGCTCAACTGCATGGCCCATTTCCTGACTCAGGTTCCATACGTCACCAGGAAGCTCGAGCGGGTCGAATTGCCCGGGCGACAGCGGGACGAGGGGTACGTCCGGCCGGCACGCGAGATCTATACCT
>VAYC01000411.1 GCA_005885025.1 Actinomycetota bacterium
GTTCGCTTCACCACTCCATTTCCACCGAAGGGAGGACGAGATCTTCGTGGTCCTCTCCGGCGCAAACATCGGTTGGGGAGATCGCTGTGATCCCGGTCAGGAAGTTGTTCCCCTTGGTTGAGGGCAGCGGGTTCGGACTCGCCACGATGGTCGCTAGGGCCGCTCGGTGCGTCCGCACGGGTGCCGTGCATTGATGTCTGACCCAAAAGCGGAATCCCTCGTGCTTTTGCAGGTGCTGCATGTACCTGAATAACGCCGGCCCCGACCAAGGGCTTAATGATCGCATCCCCCACTAGTTTCGACGAATGACCGAGTCGCGCCTGCTCAGTCGCGCTCTCCACCTACCGATTATTAGGTAGGAGGGTTCCGTGACACGGCCGCATTCGTGATGGGCAGTCCAGCACATGGCTAGTCCTGCTGCACCACCGACTGGACGGGGCCGGCTGGCAGCCGCCTTGCTCCGCTCGGAGCAGGAGGAAATCGGCCCCGCCCTTCGAGGCCAAGCCGTGGTGATTACCTACACCGAGGAACTGGATGACGGAAGGACTCTGTCGATTAGCCCGGAGGTGGTGTCCGTCCTCGGGTACACCCAGGCTGAGTGGATGACCGATCCGATGCTGTGGGTGCGGCTGATACACCCTGAGGATAGAGACCGCGTGGTACGGGCCTGCACCGCAGCGAACAGCGCTCGCCGGACCTTCCGGGCCGAATACCGGATGATCGCTCGCGACGGGCGGGTGGTGTCGATCCGTGATGAGGCCTCGGTGGTGTTCGGCTCGCGGGGACATCCGCTGTGCTGGCAGGGAGTCATGGTGGTCGTCTCGGAGCACCCAGAGGGTGACGTGGGCCGAGTATCTATCTAATCCGATCGGGCCCATACGGGCTTCTGAACTGCGGCTTTGCTCCGGAGCTGGAGGGCGACTTGTGCAAGGACTAACTCGGAGCCAAGCGCATTCCATCCGAGTGCATTGGGAGACCATCCGACTCTTCAGTTCTCCGGTCAACGCTAGGTTTGGTGGCGGGGCTTAGGGATTCGAACCCAGGAGGGACTTGCGCCCCTGCCGGCATTCAAGACCCGCTTTCCGCCAAGGACTCTATCGCCGACCCCGAAGGCAACGAAATGGTGATCGTCAGTGGGGCATGAGCTCGCGTTCGGCTGAGCTCCACGCTTGGCGGTCTCCCGTGGACGCGGGACTTTTCGACGGATCGCGGCCCAACCCAAGTCTGGGTATGGTTGATGAGTGAACCGCTCAAGTAGCCAATGGCACGCGGCCGCCGCCCTGTCGTTGTTCGAGGCCCTGAACGGCGCGGAACTCGGCGACTTCATGCCGATTCTGCTCGACACGCTCGGCCCTGTGGTGGATCCGATCAGTGTCCGGCTACTGATCGCAGACGTCGAGGAGCGCGTCCTCAACGTCTGGGGAGAGAGCGGCCGGCATCCGGCACCCCCCGCTCGGTGGGTCGCCACCGAGGGATCGGCCCACGGCGACGTCTATCGTACCGGGGCGACTGCCCGGGTCGAGATCGAAGGCCACCAGGGAATCCTGGCGCCGGTCGCCGCTCGTCGCGAG
>VAYC01000111.1 GCA_005885025.1 Actinomycetota bacterium
CGGTATTGAACGCTGCCAGTTCGCGACGGGCGGTCATCTCTCGCCGCGCGACCTGCTCGGCTCGCCGCGCCTCCTCTGCCGCCCGGGCCGCCTCCTTGGCAAGCGACCTCGACATGAACCCGGCCACCAGCGCGATGATGAGGTCGATCCCCACCCGGAACGCCACGTTCGCCCACAGGAACGGGTACCGGGCGGCGAAGCGGTTGGCGAGGTACTGCTCCCGGGCGATCTCATTGGCGAGCGTGAGGGCCACGCTGGCGAGCGCACCCTCCAACTGGTACCGAAGCGCTCCCTCCAGCGGGAGGATGTAGACGATCACCCACGTGGAGCCCTTGGGATCGTAGCTGTAGATCCAGGCGAAGGAGAAGATGATGATGGCGTCGAAGAGGAAGGCCGCCAACCCGAGCTTCTGCAGCGTCCCCAGCGTGCCCGCCCGGCGCCAGATCACGTACACCATCAGGTTCCCGCCCCCGAGCAGCCCGATCAGGGCGTAGGACAGGGCCAGCACGGAGTCAGAGGCGTGGGGTGGGGGACCGGCGTTGGTCTCGAGGATCAGGTAGAAGCCCAGAAAGACGGAGAAGGTGCGGACGAGGATCAGCCCGAGCTCCAGGCGCCTGGCCTGCTCGATCTCTCTGGCGGGATCGGTCGGGGTCGCCCTCAACGCCGCCTCCCGTACAATGGCCTCTCGCGGCTAGCATACGGCCGCTCGCTTCGCCAAACCTCATGTTCGACTCGCTCACCGACCGCCTGAACGGGGTCTTCCGCAAGCTCCGGTCGCGGGGCAAGCTCCATCCGAAACAGGTGGATGCGGCCCTCGCCGACATCCGCACGGCGCTCCTGGAGGCCGATGCGGCCCTCGACGTGGTCGATGATTTCCTGGGGCGGGTTCGGGAGCGGGCGCTCTCGGACGAGGTCATGCGCAGCCTCACACCGGCCCAGCAGGTCATCAAAGTGGTTCGCGACGAGTTGGCGGTGACGCTGGGAGGCGAGCACACGCCGTTCAAGCTGCCCGGTGCGAACCCGGTCGTGATCATGATGGCCGGCGTCCAGGGGTCGGGAAAGACCACGCATTGCGCGAAGCTGGCGCTTCACCTGAAGGAGAAGGGACGGCAGCCGCTCCTGGTCGCAGCGGACCTGCAACGTCCGGCAGCGATCGAGCAGCTGTTCACGCTCGGCGGTGAGATCGGCGTCCCTGTGGTCTCCGAAGGCAATCGGCCGGAGAAGGTCGCGAAGGCCGCGATGAAGCAGGCGGTCCGAGAGGGACGGAACGTCGTGATCGTGGACACGGCGGGCCGCTTGCACGTGGATCCCGACATGATGCGAGAGGCTCGCCGGGTGAAGGAGGCGGTGCGCCCTCACCACGTCCTCATGGCGTGCGACGCGATGACCGGCCAGGACGCCGTCGTCCAAGCGCGTGCCTTCATGCAAGAGATCGACGTGACCGGGTTCGTCCTCACGAAGCTGGACGGCGACTCGCGCGGCGGGGCCGCGCTTTCCATCACGCACGCCACCGGTCGGCCCATCTTCTTCGCAGGCACGGGGGAGAAGGTGTCGGACCTCGAACCGTTCTATCCCGACCGCATGGCCTCGCGGATCCTCGGTATGGGCGACGTCATGACGCTCATCGAGAAGGCCGAGAAGGAGATGGATCAGGAGCAGGCTCAGGAAGCCGCCGAGAAGATGGCCCGGGCGGAGTTCACGCTCGAGGACTTCCTCGAGCAGATGCGGCAAGTCAGGAAGCTGGGCCCCATCCAGGACCTCCTCGCGATGCTGCCGGGGGTTCCGGGGGCGAAGCAACAGCTCAAGGACGTCCAGGTCGACGAAGGGGAGATGGCCCGGACGGAAGCGATCATCTGCTCGATGACGCGGGAGGAGCGGCGCAACCCCAGTATCATCGGCGGCAGCCGACGCCTCCGGATCGCCCGCGGGTCGGGTACGACGACGGCAGAGGTGAATGGCCTGATCAAGCAGTTCACGCAGGCCCGGAAGATGATGAAGACCATGATGGGGATGGCCGGGTTCGGCGGCCGGGGCCTCAAGGGGCCCAAAGGCTTGAAGCTGCCGAAGCTCCCCCCAGGCATCGGGTCGCCGGGCACGTAAGTCGCCGAAGTAGCGGGACGTCCCCGCCGGCCGAGAAAGGAAGAACGAGTTATGGTCAAGATCAGGTTGATGCGGAGGGGCGCGGCCAAGCGGCCTTCCTACCGCGTCGTGGTGTCGGATTCCCGCAGTCCCCGCGACGGGCGGTTCATAGAGAACATCGGGAGGTATCAACCGATGTCCGACCCGTCGCTCATCGAGATCGACGAAGGTCGCGCCCTGTACTGGCTTTCGCACGGGGCCCAGCCCACCGAGCAGGTGGCGGTTCTGCTGAAGCGGCAGGGCATCTGGGACAAGTTCGAGTCCACGAAGGGGCCGAAGCCCGCCCGGAAGAAGGGGAACGCGGAGTCCTGACGATGACCGTCAAGGAGGTCCTCGAGTACATCGCCCGGAACCTCGTGGACGACCCCGATGCGGTTTCGGTCACCGAAACGACAGGCGAGGGGTCGGTGGTCCTGAGGCTCTCGGTTGCGGCCGAGGACATGGGGAAGGTCATCGGAAGGCAAGGCCGAACGGCCCGTGCCATCCGGGATGTCATGCGGGCCGCGGGCACGAAGGCGGGCGTCGCCACGGTCGTCGAGATCGTGGGGTGAGCGACCGTCCGCGCTATGTCGCGGTGGGGCGGATCGCGCGGGCCCACGGCGTGCGAGGAGAGGTCGCGGTCCTGCCGCTCACCCAAGTCGGGTCCAGGTTCGAACGAGGGTCCAGGCTGCTGGCGGGTGAGGGCGAAGACCGGCCGATGGTCGTTGCGTCCTCTCGGCCCCACCGGGATCGGATGCTCGTGTTCTTCGAGGGGATCAAGGACCGTGACGCGGCCGAAGCCTTGCAGGGCACGTATCTGTTCGTCCCGGCCACCGCGGTTCCCCTGCTGCCCGAGGGCGAGTTCTGGCCGCATGAGTTGATCGGGTGCGAGGTGATCATCGACGGAGGCAAGACACTCGGCCGGCTCCGCGAAGTGATCCATACGCCGGCGAACGACGTGTGGTCGGTCCAGGGCGATGACGGGACGGAGATCCTGGTGCCGGCCCTCAAGGACGTCGTGAGAGACGTGGATGTGGAGACTCGGCGCATCGTGGTCCGGGAGGTCCCCGGGCTGACCGTCCCGTGACCGAAGCCGAGCCGGCCGGGGCTGGTTCGACCCGTTCGCCTTCGGCGCGCATCCGCGTCGATATCCTCACGCTGTTCCCCGGGATCTTCCGAAGTCCGCTCCGGGAGAGCCTCCTCGGCCGAGCCATCGACAGCGGGCTCGTCGACGTGCGGGTCCACGACATCCGTGAGCACACTGAGGACAAGCACCGCCAGGCCGACGACTACGCCTTTGGGGGAGGGCCCGGGATGGTCTTGAAGCCCGGGCCCATCTTCGAGACGGTGGAGTCCCTGGGAGAGGGGCCGAAGCGGATCGTTCTCCTCTCGGCGTCCGGCCGGCGGCTCGACCAGGAGCTCGTGCGGGAGCTGGGCCGGGGACGCTGGTTGGTCCTGATCTGCGGCCGGTACGAGGGGGTCGACGAGCGCGTGGCCACCGGCCTCCCGGCTGAGGAGGTCTCCATCGGCGATTTCGTCCTGGCCGGCGGGGAGGTGGCGGCGCTCGCGCTGCTGGAGGCGGTGACGCGGCTCGTGCCCGGCGTGGTCGGGAACGAAGAGTCTTTGTCGTCGGAGTCGTTCGAGGAGGGGATCCTCGACTCTCCGCATTACACCCGTCCCCGGGAGTTCCGCGGGATGGCGGTCCCGGAGGAGCTGCTGTCGGGCGATCATGCCCGAATCGAACAATGGCGCCGGCGAGCGGCCGTGGAGAAGACCCGGCGGAATCGGCCGGACCTCCTGCCCGACGAAGACCAACCCCCCGGCCCCTCAGCTGAGCGGGGGCTTTAGGGGAGGGGCCTGAAAATCCGATGCTATGATGGGCCACCGCACCCACACCTAGCTGCGTAAGAAGCCGCGTAATGAACAAGGTCGACCTCGTCGAAAAGCCGCGCCTGCGCGAAGACGTCCCCGATTTCCGGCCGGGCGATACCGTGCGAGTACACGCGCGTGTCGCAGAGGCCGGACGCGAGCGGATCCAGGTCTTCCAAGGCCTGGTCATCCGGCGGCGGGGAGGCGGGCTTCGAGAGACCTTCACCGTGCGGAAGGTGTCCTTCGGGGTGGGGGTGGAGAGGACGTTCCCGTTGCATTCGCCAACCATCGCCAAGGTCGAACTGGTAGCGCGGGGCAAGGTTCGCAGGGCGAAGCTCTACTACCTCCGAGAACGCCGCGGAAAGAAGGCCCGCATCAAGGAACGGCGCGAGGGGGCGCCGGCCCAGGAGGGCTTCGACCAGCCTGACGAGGGAGCCGGGCCGGAGCAGGCATAGCGATGGGACCCGGAACGTACCCAGACCCCGAGGAAGAGGACCGGGCGCCCAGGCCTTCCGATGGTTCCATCGGTGCCAGGCCCGCGACCGTCGGGCCGGCAGACATATGGGCGACCGAGGATTCCCCGACTTCCACGCAGACCACGGACCCCTCTGCCGCTCAGAGCGCCGAGCCATGGCGCACGGGGACCAAAGCGCAGGCCGACGAAAAGGGCGGGCGCGGCTTCGCCTTCCTGCGGGAGCTTCCATTCCTGCTCCTCGTGGCGTTCCTCCTGGCGCTTCTCATCAAGACCTTCGTCGTCCAGGCGTTCTACATCCCGTCCGAGTCGATGGAGCCCACCCTGAACGTGGGGGACCGCGTCCTGGTGAACAAGGTGGTGTACCACCTCCACCCGCCCCGCCGAGGCGACGTCATCGTGTTCGCCGATCCCAACCCCGCAGTCCAGCCCCACCGGAACCCGCTGTCGGCTTTCTGGCACTGGCTCACCGAGGGACTGGGGGTTTCCACCAGCCCCGAGAAGGACTTCATCAAGCGGGTGATCGGCCTCCCAGGAGATCTCGTGGAGTGCAAGGGCGGAGCGGTGTTGATCAATGGCACACCGCTCAATGAGCCCTACATCAAGGTGAAGGACGACCGCCCGTGTGGTCCCTACAAGGTCCCGACGGACAAACTCTTCGTCATGGGCGACAACCGTCTGAACTCGCGCGACTCACGATACGGTTTGGGCTTCATTCCTTATGACAAGGTCATCGGTCGGGCCTTCGTGATCATCTGGCCCCCTTCGCGGATGGGGTGGCTGCGGGGGTCCTAGCGTCGGCGCCCGTGACCGCGGTCGCATGCGAGCAGGGAGGATCGGCCGGCAGATGGGGGAGATGGCCTCGCAGGAGCGGAAGGGACGCGTGCGGCGTGCGCCCACTCGGCCGCAGCAGCAGCCCTGGCCCATCGACCACTACGAACGGCAGCTCCACGCAGAAGGATTCCGGCTCGTGGCCGGCGTGGACGAGGCGGGCCGGGGGGCGCTGGCCGGCCCCCTCGTGGCCGCCGCGGTCATTCTGCCCGAGCCCTTCGACTGCGACGGGTTGGCCGATTCGAAGCTCCTCTCTCCGGCGCAACGAGATGATTGGTTCGCCCGCATTCGAGCCGTTGCCGTTTCGATCTCGGTGTGCCGAGCGCTCCCTCGCCGGATCG
>VAYC01000103.1 GCA_005885025.1 Actinomycetota bacterium
CCGGTCCCGATCTCCAGGGCCACTGCCCCGGCTCGAACGGGAGACAAGATCGCCTGTCCCTGGTGCGGCAGCTTCTCGCTCCCCGGCCCCGGGTGCGACGCTTGCGGGTCGCCCCTCACGGGTTAGCCGCCCGCAGCCACGAGCCCTGAGGGACTCTTCGGAGGAAGTCGGGATCCGAGCTAGGTGGTCAGGAAGTAGACGGATCCGTCGATCGAGATGACGAACAGAGCGCCCGCGTTTCCCTGAGCGAAGGACACGATGTTGGACACCGTTCCCGAGATTCCCATCCGGGCCGGGCTGCTTCCAGGCTTCCTCTGCCAGATGTTGCCGCTGCACAGATCCGCGTACAGGTAGTAGCCGTACAGGCTGGTCATGATTCCTCGGTATGTGTAGCCGCCGATGACCGAGCAATTGCCCCCGGCGTGGGAGTACTGGGCGAAGGGCCAGGTCAACCGGGACTCGTTGATCGTCTGACTGTGGTAGAGGTGGGTTCCTTCGTACTTCCTCCACCCGAAGTTCAGCCCCGGGGTGGTCCCGTGCTTGATGAAGTCGAGCTCCTCCCAGCTGTCCTGCCCGACGTCCCCGATCCGAAGGTCCCCGTTCAGGCGGTCGAACGAGAAGCGCCATGGGTTCCGCAGTCCATAGGCATAGATCTGCGGGGTCGGGGTGGCCGCGTTCACGTCCATCCGGAGAAGCTTCCCGAGCAGCGATGACTGGTTCTGGGCATTGTTGTTGGGGTCGCCGCCGCTGCCGCCGTCACCCGTGCCGAAGTAGAGCATCGCTTGGCCGCTCTGGGCCGCAATGGGATCGAACTGGAGCATGCCGCCATTGTGGTTCTGGTACGTGGGGTGGGGGATGGTGACCAGGACCCTCCTGGAGGACGCGTCGGCCCGGTCGGTATTGGTGGCGCTTCTCACAAACCGCGCGATCACGATGTTCCCCGAGAGGTTCGTGTAATAGACGTACAAGCGTCGATTCGACGCGTAGGCAGGATCGAAGGCCATCGACAGGAGCCCCTGCTCGTTGCCCTTGGACACTGATGAGGCCATGTTCAGGAAGGGCGTCGCCTTGAGCTTCCAGTCGTCCGAGATGCGAATCAGCCCGCCCTTCTCCACCACGAAGAAGCGGTGGTTGTTCCCGGGGGCGGGGACCATGTACACGGGCTGATTGAGGCCGGAGAGCTTCCGGATCAGCCGATAGCTGGTCGCCGCGTGGGTTTGAGAAGCTGCCGCAAAGGCGAGCGAAGCGGACACGACGGCGACGAGGCCAGCCCGCCACGACCGCCGCCCAATGCTGGTTCCTACCATGTTCCCGGTATCGGCAGGCCCGGGGACGCCGTGGATGAGCCGAAAGACCGGAAAGCTTGCGCGCCGCGGCGGACGACTAGCAGGCGGCCCGGGCTACCACCTGTTCGCAGGAGGAAGCCGGGAGGACCTCCACGCTCCCCATCTGGCCGAACGGCGTCATGTACTCGCTCACCGTCTGCTGATCGGGGGCGTCCACGATGAGGTAGAGAGTGTGGCCGCCGTCAACAACGCCCTCTCCGTGGATCTCGACCCCGAACGGCTGGGCGCCGGCCTTCGAGACGTGCTGAGCCAGCATGGGGGCGATCTGCGGATCCCCGGCGGGGCACGTCTCTGCCGAATGCTGGTGCTTGACGATGAACAACGCCATGACGGTCCTTCCTTCCTCACAGATGGGGACCCGCATTCAAGGCTTCCGCTCAGGACCTGTCAACCGGTGGGTGCCTGGTCGGAGCCACCCCCAGGCTGGGTACCGGCGGGGTCCATGTTCCCGGCGAGAGCCTCCACGATCTGCTCCTCCAGCCACCCGAGGTAGAAGTAGAGGGCGAGGCCAGGAGCATTCGGATCGTCTTCCGGCATCTGTCGCTCGTAGGTTTCCTCCGTGACGTCCAGCTTGGTCCCAAGCACGAGGCGGAGGTCGTTGACGGCCCCGAGCCAGGAGACGAGCTGGTCCTCCGTCAGACGGCGGGCGTCCAGGGTCGACTCCATGACGCGAAGAGCCTCGAGATGGCTCTCTAGGAGGTCGTCCCGGACCAGGCGGCGGTATTCGGCGCTCGCCTCGGGGTCGTCGGCGTAACCGGGTGGGAACAGCCGCCCCACTGCCGGGTCCTCGGTGGGCAAGATCTCCCGAAGCTGGGCGGGCAACGATCGGAGGACCTCGAGCTCCTCTCGAGGGAGGCGGATCTCGAACTCACCGCGCCTTGTGGGTCTCACTCTTCGTTGCGCGTCGGGCATGGGCCTGCGCCTCTACGACGGGTGCTCCATCGTGGCCCACAAGCCGTGGGCGTGGAGCCGGTACGTATCGAATTCGGCCTTCTCCTTCGCGCCGCTGGAGACGACGGCTTTCCCCCTGTGATGCACGTCGAGCATCAGCTTGGTGGCCTTCTCCAAGCTGTAGCCGAACAGCTTCTGGAACACGTAGGTGACGTACGACATCAGGTTGATCGGATCGTTCCAGCAGATGACCAGCCAGGGGCGGTCTGGGGTGATGAGGTCCTTGCCTGACGGGCGGTCGGTCTGCACGGGAGCCGTGGAGGCGCTCATCCCGCCAATTGTCTCAGCCGCCCCCGGTTGCCTGCCCAGCCCAACCGTGCTATATCAGCCGTTGATATATCGAAACCTCGCCACATTCGGGGAGGACCGCCATGCCGCGCCGGAGACCACCGGAACACGTGGACCCCGCGCCGCCCACACCGGCCATGTTCCACATGTTGCTCGCCCTGGCCGCGGGAGAGATGCACGGGTACGCGATCATGCGCGAGGTCGCCATCCTCTCCGACGGTCAGATGAGCATCGGCCCGGGCACGCTGTACGGCTCGATCAAGAAGATGCTGGCCGGAGGGCTCATCGAGGAGTCTCATCGTCGTCCCGATCCCGAGCTCGACGACGAGCGCCGCCGCTATTACCGGGTCACCGAAGCCGGCCGACGCGTGGTGGTGGCCGAGGCGGAGCGTCTGTCCAGATTGGTGCGGGAGGCCCGGGCCCGCCGGCTCCTCGGCCCCGCAGCCGGGATCCAGCGAGCGACCTGAGATGCAGAGCGGCCCAGGCCCGGGACCTTCGATGACGGACCATCAGGCCCGCCGCCTGCGCCGGCACGTGTCGCTCTACGGGCGGCTCCTGAGGCTCTATCCGTGGCGATTCCGAGGAGACTTCCCCGACATCCGAAGCGCGCTGGCCAACAGTTGGTCCTCGGCCTAACGTCGACGGCGTTCTCGCTCATGATCGGAATCGGGATCGGTTTGTACTCGGCGTGCGGCAATACTCGCTGTTCGACCACGTGGTCACCGGGAGCGCCTTCCTCGGCCTGTCCATGCCCAACTTCTGGTTCGCCCTGCTGCTCCAGGTGTTCTTCGGGATCTATCTGACGAAGTGGCTGGGGCTGCACGAGCCGATCTTCGCCACGGCTGGAATGGTTCGGCCCGGAAGCCAGGGGTTCGACCTCCTGGACCGGCTTCGACATCTGGTCCTTCCGATGCTGGTCCTCTCTGTCCAGGAGATCGCGCTGTTCAGCCGGTACATGCGCGCCTCGATGCTGGAGGTGCTCCACACCGACTACCTGAGGACCGCCCGGGCCAAAGGCCTTCGGGAAGGACGGGTCATCTTCCGGCACGCCATGCGAAACGCCCTCATCCCGATCACGACGGTAGCGGCCCTCTCCTTCGGTGCGGTCGCCGGGGGCCTGATCATCACCGCGACGATCTTCGAGTGGCCGGGCATGGGCCGGCTGTTCGTGCAATCGATGTTCCGAGGCGACTACCTGGTCGTCCTCCCGTGGGTCATGGTGACCGTCACGTTCGTCATCTTCTTCAACCTGGTGGCCGACGTGATGTACGCGGTCCTGGACCCGCGGATCCGGTACGGGTGACCCGCCGAGCGCTTATCCTGGCCTCATGTGCAGGAGCATCAAGACCCTCCGTCGCCCGGACCAGCCGGCGACGGACGAGGAGATCCAAGCCGCTGCCCTCCAGTTCGTTCGGAAGGTCAGCGGGTACCGCTCGCCCTCGAAGGTCAACACAACCGCATTCGACCAGGCGGTGGAGCAGGTCACGGAGGCCTCTCGCCGATTGCTGAGCTCATTGCGGCCGGGGGCGAGGGCTGGGGCAGACCCGGAATGAGGGCCTATCCATCGGAGGACGGCCAGGCTGCGTTCGTGAGCCTCGCCCGGGGTGAGGACCTCCTAGAAGGGCTGAACGAGGCCGTGAGAGAGCTCGGCGTGGAGGCCGGGACGCTCCAGGTCATCGGCGGGTTGGAGGAGGCGACGGTCGGCTACTTCGACCCGAAATCGGGGGAGTACCGGAAGATCCCCACCGGGCACGTGGAGATCAGCTCGGGTTTGGGGAACGTCTCGATCCGGGACGGGAAGCCGTTCATCCACCTCCACCTCGTCCTGTCCGGGCCGGACGGCTCGAGCGTCGGGGGACACGCCATGGAAGGGTGCCGGGCCTACGTGGTCGAGGCCTACCTCCGGAAGCTGGGAGGGCCGCCGCCGGTGCGACAGCAGGTTCCTGGAATGACTCTCAAGGTCTGGCCGGGGACCTAGCCCCCGTCAGCTCTTCTTCTTCCTGCGCGCTTTTGAAGGTGGTGCTTCCTCGACGGCCACTTCGGCCGGGGGAGACGACCCGTCCCCATCCGCCACGGCGACCGGCTCGCGCACCTCGCCGTTGCCGGAGAGGTCCGGTCGGGAAGGAACCCCGTCGACCTGTCCGTCGCCATCCTCGACCACGGGCTCCAGCACCGGGAGGGGCACCGTCACCTTGGCGTGCTGCTTGTGGGCTGCCACCGCCTCCTCGTGGTAAGCCTCGGCCCGCTCCCCGAACTCCGGGCTCCCGTAGGGCCGCCCGTCGACCAAGGGGCCCTGCAGGCCTTCGATGATGGCGGCGACGTCCTCCCCGGAGATCGTCTTGCTGGTCTCCAGAGCATGCGCGACGGCCAGGACTTCTCGGCGGTTGCCCTCGAGAAGAACCCGCGTGCGCTGGTAGTACTCCGCCAGCCGCCCCTCGACCCGCTTGCCCAGCTCGGTCTCGAGGAGGTTTCGATCGGTGCCGTCCTCAGCGGCGAGGCTGCTCCTCCCGACGGTGATGCCGAACTTGGTGACCGAGTCATACCCGTGTAGGCCTCCATGATCGTGGCGATCCGGGTGGCGTTCCGAAGATCTCCACCGACTCCAGCCGAGTTGTCCTCATCGAAGAACATCCGCTCGCCGGCCAGCGAGGCGAGGGAGCCCATGATGTCGACCTCCCACTCGGACTTCCAGTTGAACAACTGGTCCTCGAGTGGGATGAACGAGACAAACCCTCCGACGTCGCCGCGGCGCTCGATCGTGGCCATGTCGATGACTGCGTGCTTCCGCAGCCGGTAGGAGACCACAGCGTGGCACGCCTCGTGGATGGCCGTGGCGTGGCGTTCCCGCTCGATGTACTCGAAGTCGTCGGGGAGGCCATGCTCCTTCAGCTGCTTGGCACGGAGGATGTCCTTCCACTCGATGGCATCGCGCCCGTCCCTGACCGCGATGACCAGGGCCTCGTTCACCATGTCCTGGATTCCCGCCCCGGTGGCGTACGGCGTGATGACCGCGAGCTTCTCCACCTGATCGCGGGTCAGGATGTGCGTCACCTTGGCGAGGTAGTACTCGTAGGTCTCCCGCCGCCCCTCTTTCGAGGGGTATCCGACCTTGTAGATGCGGTCGATGCGGCCTGGCCGGAGCATGGCCTCGTCCAGGACGTCGGGGCGGTTCGTGGCGAAGATGTGCAGGATCCGGTACTTCGGCGGCGGCTTGGGACGCATCCCGAGGATCCGCCGCACCACGCGGTTGAAGAACCCTCGGGGCTTCTTCAAACCCGACATCTCCGCCAGGAGAGACTGCAGCGTGCCCATCCCTCCGCCACCCATGCCCATCCCGGCGATGACCCTGTCGACCAGCCGGCGCGGCTGGCCCACATCGCCGGTGGAGAGGCTCTCCCGGAACAGCGCAGCCGCGCTCTCCCGGGACAGGTAGGCCATCCCGTTGCAGGCCTTGGGCGCCCAGGGGTCGAGGGCCGACGCCGTGTTGAATCCGCCGGTACCGGCCGAGCCGCGGTTGCCCAGCGAGTCCGCCTCGTCGAAGAACACGATCACGCCGCCGTGGCGAAGGGCGAGCTTTCGGAGTTTCCGGTAGAGGCCCTTGACCTTCAGGATGCCCACGCCAAAGAACATGTTGATGAAGCTGCCGGGCTCGACGAACACGAACGGCCGACTGGTCTCCCCGGCCACGGCCTGGGCCATGAGGGTCTTTCCGGTGCCCGGGGGACCCCACAGGAGGATCCCGCCCGGGACGTACCCGCCTCGCTTCTCGATCGACTCGGGGTCTTCCAGGAAGATGATGTTCTCTCCGACCCTCTTGAGGACCGCGTCCTGGCCCTTCACGTCGGTGAACCGGGTCTTGATGTCGTCGGGCATGTAGACGTCAACCCCGCCGCGGGAGAGGAACCAGAACAACCCCACGAACTGGAAGACGATGAAGAAGAAGCCGAAGGCAAGCTGGAAGGCGAAGGGAAGCGCCTTCACGATGGCGATCGGCAACTGGATCAACGCCGTGGCCGGTGGCAGGTGGTAGATCTTGGCCAGAGCCAGATCGATGATGGCCAGGATGAACAGGAGCTTCATGACTCGACTGAGCCGGAACCTGGTCCAGTCGTTCATGCGGCCGGTTCGCTTCTCGAGCCCGGCGAAGAACCCGGTCCACGTCCGGTGCCAGCGGGCCCAGTGCTCGCTGACGAGGTAATGGGTCTGGCGGATCACTTCGAGGCCGGCCAGGGCGAGCAACCACCAGTATCCCCGCAGCGTTTGGTCGAATGCTTGACGGCTCGAGATGGCGGGATCGAACTGCGCCATGCTCGCCCAGAGGAGCAGGAACCAGGCCCCGACGAACAGCAGGAACAGCCTGATCCGGTCCCAGAGATCGAGCGGCTTCCGGGTCGGGCGATCCTCGTCGCGCTCGCGGCTCTTCAGCTGGGTGGCGGGCGCGGGAATCCCGTCGTGTCCGGAAGGGGCGGCCAGGCCCGGCGTGTCCTCAGGGGTCATGTCAGCGCTCCTTCACGGTCCAGGAACTCACGATGGTGTCGAGCAGGGTCTTGTTGTCGCGGTAGCAGTGCGATTCGCACCTCAGCATGAACAGGTACAGCTTGTTGGTAGCCGGGTCGACGACGGCGACCTGGGTGACCCTGATCACCGAGCCGCCCGCCGTCGGGTTGGACACTCCAGAGAGAACCACATCGAACGTCATCTCGCTTCCGTGAAGCCCACCCTTCAATACGATGTCCTTGTAGGCAAGGATTTCCCCGGCGTTCGCCTGAACCAGCCGGTCCACTGGATACACCCAGTTCCGCAGGCCGCCGAGGGAGAACTCGTCTCGGACCACCGAGGGGAGCGTCTGGACCCGAGCCTCGATGACGGGATACTTGGTGGCGTCGGCGATGCCTACGATGTGAGACACCTCCGGGTGGGGGTCGGCGTCGAATCCGATCAACCATGAGAACTGCTTGTCGGTCGCCCCGGAGAGGCTCTGACCGCCGGCCACCAGGATCTGGCGCTTGTCGAAGAACTTCCAGTTGCCCGGGACCTTGAAGTAGGCATTGCGGTCGGAGCTGCTTACGTAGACGAAGTCGGAGCTCGCGCAGCTCACAGCAAGGGCGAGGAAGGCCCCCAACAGGGCCGCCAGCGGGAGGCGCTTCGAACGATTGCCCTTCCAGCGGGCTTCCGACACCATGGTTAATTATCGCCCTGTCTCCCCAGAAAAATCAGGGGTCTGAAGGGGGTTCTTGAGCTGATCTCCAGCCGCGTGCCCGGGTTCGCGCCCAGCACCAACGGGCTGCATTTCGCCAACGATTTCGCGGCCCAGCCGCTTTTTCGGCTGGGAGTGGGGAGAGCTTCCCTTCCGATCGGGAACGCGGCCGACGGCCTGTGCGGAGGGATGGTCTTCGCAGCCCGGGACCTGTTCCAGTACCGCCTGCCGCCACCGCCCGATCGCACACCGCCCCCGCGCGGCACCAGCCTGTTTCGGTACCTGCTGGGCCGGCTGTTCGCCAGCTTCAACCTGCCCACCGGTCCGCTCAGGTATTGGCTGTGGCAGATCCTGCCGGCCGGGGACAGGTTCGGCCTTCACGGCGTGGCCTGGCGCACGATCCGAGGCCACTGGCCCAGGATCCGGGCCGAACTGGACTCGGGGCGCCCCTCGCCGCTGGGTGTGGTCCGGACGCGGTCTGTCAACCCCCTGGACGTCGGCCGGAACCACCAGGTGCTGGCTTACGGCTACGACCTCGACGAAACGACCGATGCGCTCACCATTCGCGTCTATGACCCCAACCACCCCGATGACGACGATTGCCTCCTGCTTCTGTCAGTGGCCGACCCGACCAGGGCAACACCGATCGGGTACCTGGCAGGCGAGCTGCCGGTGCGGGGGTTCTTCCGAACCCGATACCGCCCGAAGGACCCCTCGGCCATCGCCGGCCCCACCTGAAGCGTGTCTGGATCAATTCCCACACCCGTGCCTGCCTTCGGCGTTTGACCGAATGGGGCCTGGGTATCCCCGGACGAGTCCAAGCAACTTGGGCGGCCGCCGATGAAGGAGGAACCGACGTGGTGCTGCTGCTGCTCTTGCTCATTGCGATCTTGCTTGGGCTGGGGTTCGTCGTGAAGTGGCTGTTCATCCTTGCCTCGGTGCTGTTCATCCTGTGGCTCGCCGGGTGGCTCATCCGTCCCGGCGGAAGCCGCTGGTATTACTGGTAGCCAACACGTCCGCCATAGCGATGGCTTCCGGAAACGACCGGAGGCCATCGCTTTCCCTGGCCGTACCGATTCAGGCTCGATTCAGCCCTCGTTCTTATGATGGGGGATTGATGGCAGGAAGCCTCCTCCGTCGGAGACGCACCCCCCTCGCGATCGCCACGGCAGCGGGCCTCCTGGTCGCAGCTTGCACCAGTAGCCAGGCGGTGAAGACGGGTGCAGGCAGCACACCTCTGGCCGTTCCTGCACTGCCATCGCCAAGTGCCGTCCTTCCCGACACCGTACAGAGCGATCCGATCGTCGCGGTGGTCAAGCGTGTCACCGGCGCGGTGGTGAACGTGACCAGCTCGACGCTCACCCAGGATGCCCTGGGCGGAGTACAGCCCGGGAAGGGCGTTGGGACGGGGTCGATCATCCGCTCGGACGGCGTCATCGTGACGAACTTCCACGTCGTGGAAGGGGCGTTGAACCTCAAGGTCACGCTTCCTCCCCCCGACGGCCGAAGCTTCCAGGCA
>VAYC01000104.1 GCA_005885025.1 Actinomycetota bacterium
TGCGCGGCCAGGAGCGTCACGGTGGTCGCTTGGGGAATCTCTTGGGCCAGGCGGCGGGCCAGCCGGGCCTGGCGCAATTCGGCCTCCACCGAGAGCCCGTAGCCCGTCTTCAACTCGACCGCAGTGGTCCCGTGGGTCAGCATCTCGGCGGCAAGCGGGCGGCAGAAGTCCAGCACGTCCTCGTCGGACGCCGCGGCAAGCATCCGCGCGCTCCGATAGATCCCCCCGCCGCCGTGGAGGTCGCGGTAGGTCTTGCCCCCCAGGCGGGCTTCGAACTCGTCGGCCCGCCACCCGAAAAAGGGTAGGTGCGTGTGGCAGTCGACGAAGCCCGGCAGGACGGCCCCGGACGCCCGGTGAACGAAGAGCCCAGCTCGTTCGCGCTCATCCAGGCCCCGCTCCGGTCCGGCGTAGGTGATCACGCCGTCTCGCCACGCCACCGCTCCCTCCGGGACGACCTCGACCGCTTGGAGGTCCCGCCCGCGCAGGGGAGCGCGAACCCCCCCGCACGTCACCAAGGCGTGCGTCAGCAGAAGCCCGTCGGTCATGCCGCTCTCCCGGATAGGTCGAACCGCCTATTCAGCCGCCTGCCGAGTTCTGCCGATCCAAAAGGAGTCTGCCCGCCTTCGTCGACAATCCTGCCGGCAACGGCAGGCGCAGCGCACGGGAGGGCGCTCGGGCGCTGCAACCGCCGGGAGGGGGACACGCGGGCAGTCCCCCTTCCGGCACCCACTTCCACGTCTTCCGTGGTGTTGCGCGAAAATCTGGGTCCGGCCCGGTAGGTAAACTGGGCCCGCATGGACCTCGATATCGAGCTCATCGACCGAACCGTAGCAAGCCTCCACGAGCAGGAGCCAGCTTTCGACTGGGTGGGCGTCTATTTCGTGGACGGTGACACCCTGGTGCTCGGCCCCTTCCGCGGCGAGCCGACCGAGCACGAACGCATCGCTGTGGGCCAGGGCGTGTGCGGCGGGGTGGCCGCGACCGGCGAGACGGAGGTCGTGCCAGACGTCCGCGAGCGACCCGGCCACATCGTCTGCGACCTCAAGACCCGGTCGGAGGTCGTGGCCCCCATCGTTCGCGAGGGCCGCGTGCTGGGCGTGCTGGACATCGATTCGAACCGGCCGGATGCGTTCGGGGAGCGCGAGGTCCGGCTGGTCGAAGAGGCCGCGCAGGAGATCGCGGCGAGCGCCTGAGGCGTCGCCGCCGATGGGGGCATCAGGGGAGAAGGTCAGCGCTCGGCTGATCCTCTCGGACCGGGCCGTTCGGATACCCGTTCTCCTGGTGTTCGTGATCATGCTGGGGTTCGGGATCGTGGCCCCGATCCTTCCTCTGTACGCCCGATCCTTCGGCGTCGGTTACGACGCAGCGAGCCTCCTCATCTCGACGTTCGCCTTCGCCCGGCTGGTCTTCGACCCGGTCGCCGGACCGGTGGTGGACCGTTACGGAGAGCGGCTGTGCGCGGTGACCGGAGTCGTCTTCGTGGGGGCCTCCTCGTTCCTGGCCGGCCTCGCCGGGAGCTTCCCGCTGGTTGTGCTGTTCAGAGGAGCGGGCGGACTCGGTTCGTCGCTGTTCTTCGCGGCCCTGTACAGCTACCTGCTGAAGGTGGTTCCGAGGAACCGCATGGGCCGAACCATGAGCGTGTTCTATGGCGCCCTGAACGTGGGCATCATCGCGGGAGGCCCCATCGGGGGAGTGGTGGCCCACGTGTGGGGACTGCGGAGTCCGCTGTTCCTCTATGCGGGGCTGTGTTTGCTTTCCGGCGTCCTCTACCTGCGATTCCTGCCGGATCCCAACAGCAGGCGCGAGGACGAATCGACGACCGCGCGCGGGGCGGACTCCGAGCCGACGGGCTGGCGGGCCACGCGCGCCCAGGTCTTCGCCTTGCTTCGGAACCCGAGCTTCATCACGGTGCTGGCGCTGAACACGGCCTTCTTCTGGGTGGTGGCCGGTGGCTACGACACGCTGCTTCCGTTGTTCGGCAAGGAGGGGCTCGGCATGTCCACCGTAGGCATCGGCGGCGTGTTCGCCGTCGCCGTGGCCGCCGAGTTCATCGTCTTGTATCCGGCCGGAAGCGCCTCCGACCGGATCGGTCGCAAACCGGTGCTCATCCCCGCGTTGACCGGACTGGCCGTGTTCATGTCGGCCGCGGGGTGGGCCGGAAGTCCTCTGGTGCTGGCGGGCCTGATGGGACTTGCCGGTCTGGCCTCGGGGTCGGCGGCGAGCGGCCCGGCGGCCATGCTGGCCGACGTGGCCCCCGAAGGGGGATCCGGGACCGCGGTCGGGCTGTTCCGCTTCTTCGGTGATCTCGGGTTCGTCCTGGGGCCGCTGGTGGGCGGCGCGGCGGCCGGCGCTTTCGGCTTCAAGTGGGCATTCGCCCTGATGGCCGCGCCCGTCCTGGTGGCGATGGTGATGGTCGCGCGGACTCCTGAAACCCTTCGCCGGGAGGCGGGCGAACGCGGGACGGCAGCGCCGCTCGACTAGTGGTCGGGCCACCCCGAAGCGCTCAGCACACGCCCTGACAGCTCCCGGGCCGCCACACCATGAGCACGATGATCGCCGTGAGAAGCACGGTAACGAGCATCCCGCCCAGGTCGAGCCGCCTTCCAAGAGCCAGAAGCTCCGGGGGCGGGCCGCCGGCCCCGGCGACCGGCGCGCCGCCCGTCGGCGCGGGCATGCGCTCGAGCATGCGAAGCATCGCGATCTCGTCCTTTCGGAGGACCAGAACGGAGTAGAAGAACGCCACGATGTAGAGCACGATCCCGATGATCAGCCACTCCGACTTCCACAGGTCGAAATGCCCCAGGTAGATCAAGGCGAGTCCGAGGAACGGCATGACGACCGCCGATGGAATGGTGACCCGCGTGTGGATCGTGTGGATGATCTCGGTGGCGAGGTGGGCATTCTTCGGATCCCGCTTCGCGAACTTGGCGATGACCGGGAAGGCGTAGGTTGGTCCGAACGCGGCAACGGCGGTGAGGATGTGGAGCAGCAGGAAGAACGTGAACCACGACCACATGGCGGGCCTCCTCGTGCGTCCGTTGGGCCGAACTATGCCGAGCGTCCCGTAGAGGGTCAAGCGGAGCCGTCATGAGACTCGAACTCGGGGCGCGCTTGGCGGCCTCGCCGGAGCGCGTCTGGGAGGTGCTCGCCGACTGGGAGCGCTATCCGGCGTGGATGCCGGACGTGTCGTGGGTGCGACCGCTCGGCCCCGAGCGCGGGGAGGGCATGCGGCTGGCCGTTCGCACCAAGGTCCTGGGGGTACCGCTGGTCACCGACGAGCTCCACGTCGCCGCGTGGGAACCTCCCCGGCGGATGCTCATCGAACACCTCGGACTGGTCCAGGGCTCCGGCGAGTGGCGCCTGGAGCCCACTCCATCGGGAACGAGATTCGAGTGGATCGAGGAGCTCGCCATGCCGCCTCCGGTCCTGGGCAGCCTGGCATTGCTGCTCTATTCGCCGGTCCTCCGATGGACCTTCCGCCGGAGCATCCGAAACCTGCGCCGGCTGGTGGAGACGAAAGGCTAAACGGCTCCGAACCCCGGCCCTTCCGACCGAACTTGCCGCACGCTGGACAGCGCCTCGCGGAGCTTGTCGATCCACTGGCCCTCGTTCTCGGCCACCAGCTTCACGCACCAGGCCAGCGCGTGGCTGCGGCTCCGGGCCACGCCGGCGTTGACCAGCGTGTCCAGGACCTCCCGTTCGGGCATGCGCAACCGGGTCATGACCGGGATCGAAAGGGTCGTGAACAGCTCGCGCTCATCGCCGCACACCGCGCCCCAGGAGACCTTGCGCCGGAAGCGGTGCTCCGCCTCCCGAGCGATGGCCATGCGGGCCTCGCGCGTGTCTTCACGGTGCTGCTTGATCCTTCCGGCGCGAGCGGCCCGAAGAGCGTCCGAGCCCGCGCCCTTACCCACCTCCACGTCGGGGAGGGTTCCCACGATCAGGACCTCCTCGCGATCGATGTCGATCTCGGGCGGGCCCGCGAACCACCCCTGGGGGATCCGTCCCGAGAACCAGCCCGTGAGCTCCTCGTCCTTACCTCGCATCGCCGACCTCCCTTAGCTCAAGAGAGTGCAAGTGTAATTACTTCATTACCTGATTGCAATTCCCGGATTCCCGGATTCCCCTTCCATTCCCGTCTTCCCAAGATTCCGAGGAGCCGATGGGCCTCTGCCGAGGGTCGGTGGGGGTTCCTAGAATCCTGGCGGGATGGGGGCTGTCGGGAGCAAGGATGTGGTGATCGCCGCCCTCGGGGCGTCGGCGGCGCTGGCCGGGTTCGTCCTGGTCTTCCTGGGTGTCGTGCTCACGGGGCTCTCCTCGTTCCCGCCGGAGACGGTTCGCCTCGTCCGGCGGCGATATCTGAGGATGGCCGCGATCTCGGTGGCAGCCTTCCTCATCAGTCTGATGACCGTGGCGCTCGGGGTCGTCTGGCTCGCGTACGGACAGAGCAGCGGCGTCTACCACTTGATGATCTGGCTCTTCTTCGTCCAGCTCGGTCTGGTGTTCGTGGTCGGAGTCGTCACGACCCTTCAGGCCGTGGGAGTGTAGCGGTGGCACTGGACGCGACCAAGGAACAGGCGCTGCAGGACGTGAGCTTGATCAAGCTCTTCGAGGACCATCGCGATCTCTGGAAGGCCGACGCGAAGAGCGCCTACGAGTTCAGCGCGGGGTTCTTGGACGTCGTTCGGCCCGACGACGTCCTCAAGCCCCTCCTTCCAGTGTTGGAAGTGGCGCCCAAGCTGCGCGAGTATCTGGCGCGGAACAAGCTCTCCCAGAAGTACTGGTACGAACGCTTCGGCGAGCTCATCATCGACCGGTTGTGGAAAGAGCTGACAGGAGGGGCGAAGGGTGGAGGGAAAGGATAGGGAGCGATCCTCCGACGCCGCCCGCAAGTACCTGGACGACGCCATCCGGCGACATCAGGAGTCGGGCGACGAAGAGGCCGTTCCGGACGACGTCTACGAGCGCGCATTGAACCGCGTGGCGAAGGCGGTCACCGAATTCCGAGCGCTCGGCAAGCGCGGGGCCTAGGGCGAGCCGACCGACCGAACGTAGGCCTCCAGGTCGGGCAGGTGGGCGAAGACGTGGCCGAACGGCCGCTCGGGGGCGGCGGTGAGGAAGCCTAGGAGCGTCGCTAAGAGCCGGTCGCGGCCGTCCAGGACCCGGTACGGCGCCTTCGCCAGCCACGCCTCTTCGGAGAGGCCATCGATCGCCTCGATCAGCTCCCGATGGGTGGTGCGGGCGCGCTGAGCCACCTCTTGCAAGGACAGCCCCCGTTTGACCTCCACCGCCCGCGCGTTGAACGCGTCCACGCGGTCGGACCCTGCCATGGGACCGCCCGGCCGCTCTACCCCAGGCATCTCCCCCCGTCGCCACTCTGCCAAAGAGCTCAGGGCCAGCTCCTCCCACGAGGCGATGTGGCCGACCAGATCCTTGGCCGACCAGTCGCCACCGCCGATGGTCGCGGGCTTGACCAGGTCCTCGTCGGAAAGGCCCGCAAGCAGTTCGTCCAGCCGCT
>VAYC01000092.1 GCA_005885025.1 Actinomycetota bacterium
GAAGCACCTGAAGGGCGCCCAGGCTGTAGGAGGCGGAGCGGATCCCTCCTCCCGAGCAGCAGATCCCCAGCCGCCCGACATCCGGGTCTTCGAGGTACTGGTCCCATGGGACGCCCGCCCGGAGGTCAGCGGTGTCGACGACCTCGGTGTACGGAGGGGTGGCCTCGGTAAGGGACTCGACCTCGCCCCCCGGAAAAGCGAACCGTCGGTCCAACCAACCTCCCCCCGTCCGGACCCGAAGTCACTGCAGGCAGAACTCGTTGCCCTCCGGGTCCTGCATGACTACCCAGTACTCGCCCCGCTCATCGACCGGCCGGACCTTTGTGGCTCCTTCCGCCGCCAGCCGATCCGCCTCCTCATCGACGCGCCCCTTCCGCTGCTCAAGAGGAGTCCCGGGGCCTCCACCAATGTTGAGGTCGAGGTGGACGCGGTTCTTCATCACCTTGCCCTCGGGGACGCGCTGGAAGTACAGGCGCGGGCCCTTGCCTTCCGGGTCCACGACCGCGCTGGCCGCATTCCACTGGTCCTGTGGAACCTTCCTGTCCTGCAAGAAGGCTTCCCAGGTGGCATAGCCTTCAGGCGGGTCCTGTAGCTGGTACGCGAGTGCCGACGCCCAGAAGTTCGCCAGCCGCTCGGGGTCCGCGCAATCGATGACCACCTGCACGCTCGTCGCCATGGGGCCCTCCTCCACGTGAGCCGACTCGAGGACGATCCCACAAGTGGCAAGGTGCCCGCTCGGCGAGCGGGGACGGCGGCTCAGGAAGTCCTGGGTTCGAAATCGAGCGCGCAGGAATTGATGCAGTAGCGCTGGCCCGTGGGAGCGGGGCCATCCTCGAAGACGTGGCCCAGGTGACCGCCGCACCGCTTGCACGTCACCTCGGTGCGGGTCATCCCGTAGCTGGCGTCGACGTGCAGCTCGACGCCCTCCCGATTGGCCGGCTCGGTGAAGCTCGGCCATCCGGTGCCCGAGTCGAACTTCGTATCGGAATCGAACAGCGCGGCGCCACATCCGGCGCAGCGATAGACACCGTCCTCGTGGTTGTTCCAGAGCGCTCCGGTGAAGGCACGTTCGGTCCCCTTGCGCCTGAGCACCTCGTACTGCTCGGGGGTGAGACGCTGGCGCCAATCCTGGTCTGTCTTGGGAAGCTCGTTGGCCATTGCCCTTCCCTTCCGGGCTGGATGGATGCGTAGGAGGCAGATCTCTCCACCCTTGAGAACGATCAGTTCAGCGACTCCATTCCCTGGGAGCGGCAAGCTCGCCCGCCGGGCTGCTGCGTAATCCCTAGTAAGCCGGTAAGCGTATGCTCGGGTGAATCTGGGGGCCGCTGAGGGGCCGGCTCGCTCGGCCCGCGGGAGAGGTCGCGTGCAGGTCGCGTCGGAACGCTTGATCGGAACGGGCGGAGATGTGCCGACCGAGGCCTCGGCTCGATCCGAGGTCGTCAGTCTCACTCCGGGCCAGATCTTCTGGCGCGAGTTCAAGAAGGACCGGCTGGCGTTGGCCAGCATCGTGTTCATCGGGCTGATGATCGTGCTGGCGCTCTCGGCTCCCCTGGTGTCCCGGTACGTGGCGCACCACCCACCCGGCCACCTGTATCTGACCGAGCTCAATCAGTTCAATCTCCCCACGGGGCCCAGCAAGGCCTTCTGGTTCGGAGTGGACGACTCGGGGAGGGATCTGTTCGTCCGCGTCCTGTACGGGGCCCGGACTTCGCTGATCGTTGCCTTCTTCGCCACGGGGATCTCACTCGTGATCGGTGTGACCGTCGGCCTGGTTGCCGGGTTCTACCGCGGAAGGGTCGACACCCTCCTTTCGAGGTTCACCGACATCATCATGTCCCTGCCGGTCCTCCTCCTGGCCCTGGGGCTGGTGGCAGGGTGCGGGCTCCAGGCGCAGGGCTGCCTGGGCGGCCTGATCAAGCCGGGCCTGCTGCTGGTGAGCTACGTGATCGGCCTCTTCAATTGGCCCTACATCTCCCGGCTTGTTCGAGGCGAGGTCCTCCGGCTGAGGGAGAAGGAGTTCGTTGAGGCAGCTCGGGCGGCGGGCGCCGGCGACGTGCGGATCATGACGCGGGAAGTCCTCCCGAACGTCTTCGCCCCGGTGCTCGTCTACACGACGCTGATCATCCCCAACAACATCCTGTTCGAGGCAGCGCTGTCATTCCTGGGCATCGGCGTGCCGCCGACCACCCCGTCGTGGGGAAAGATGCTGTCGGACGCAGGGTCGATCTTCACCGTGGCCTGGTGGATGATGGTGTTTCCCGGGCTGTTCCTGTTCGCCACGACGCTGGCGTTCAACCTGGTCGGTGATGGGCTCCGAGACGCCCTGGATCCTCGAGCCCGGAGGTAGCCATATGCGGTGACGCTGGAGTGTTCGAGCGATCGGAGCTTCCTTTACTGTCCGGGAAAGAGAGGTGTGACGTGATCAAGCGCTACGTCAGGGTCATCGCACTCGCGGGGTCGCTGGCGCTGGCCGCGGCGGCCTGCGGCGGCAGCACGGGGGGAGGCCCCAGCCCCACCCAAGGCGGGAAGATCCAGAAAGGTGGTGTCTTCCACATAGGGCTGGCCTCGGACTTCCATCAGGGCGTGGACCCCCAACGCGAGTACTACACCATCGGATGGGAGTGGCTGAAGTGCTGCCTGACCCGGCAGCTCGTGGGCTTCAACCTCTTGGGGCCGAACGAGAAAGGCAACGATCTGGTCCCCGACCTCGCCACCGAGCTCTCGCCACCGAGCTGCCCACGGCGAGCAGCGACGGCCTGACGTGGACGCTCCACATCAAGCCGAACGTCCACTATGCCCCGCCGCTCCAGAACGTGTCCGTGACTGCGGGCGACTTCATCCGGGCCTTGACCCGGGTAGCTGTTCCGGAAACCGCCGCACAGTATCCCTTCTACTACAGCGTGATCCAGGGCTTCGACGACGTGGTCAACGGCAAGGCCAAGTCGATCAGCGGGCTCTCGGCTCCGGACCCCCAGACACTCCAGGTGAAGCTCTCCCAGGGGGTCGGGTACTTCCCCTACCTGTTCACGCTCCCCGCGGTCTCTCCGATCCCTCCGAGCCCCACCGATCCGAACGCGCCGCTCGGCGTGGCCCAGGGCCACAAGCAGAACTACGCGCCGTTCGTGGCCTCCACCGGGCCGTACATGTACAAGGGCGCGGATGGAATCGATTACACCCAGCCGGCGGACCAGCAGAAGTCCCCGGAGGGCTATCAGGCCGGGAAGTCCTACGTCCTGGTGCGCAACCCTTCGTGGGATCCCTCGACCGATCCCAATCGCAAGGCGTACGTGGATGAGATCGACGCAACCGTCGGTGGGACCACCGACGACCTCCAGAACAAGATCGAGGCGGCTGAGCTGGACACCATGGACGCCTTGCCGAATCCGAAGGGCATCCGTGACTACGCTGTCAGTGCCGCCCTGAAGCCGTTCATCCACTCGGATCCGACCTTCGGGACCTACTACATCAACATGAACCTGGCCATGCCGCCGTTCGACGACATCCACGTGCGGAAGGCCATGAACTGGGCGGTCGACAAGGCGGGCGTCCAACGGCTCGCCGGCGGCGCCATCCTCGGTGACATCGCCACGCACGCGATCCCGAACTCGATGCTGCCGGGACTCAAGGACTACGTCCCGTACGGCAACGCCGACGGTTCCCCCGATGCGGCCAAGGCCAAAGCCGAGATGGCCCAGTCGAAGTACGACACCAACAAGGACGGGGTCTGCGACGCCGACGCCTGCAAGAACGTGCTCATGGTCATCGACCAGACCGACCCCAACCCCAAGATGGCGGCGCTGATCCAGCAGAACATCCAGGAAATCGGGATCACGGTGAACATCAAGCAGTTCCAGACCACCACGATGTACACCAAGTGCGAGGATGCGACCCAGCGGGTGCCGACCTGTCCGAGTGAGGGGTGGTACGCGGACTTCGCGGACCCCTACGCCTTCGTCACCGGGCTGTTCAGCTCGGTGAGCCTCACGCCATCCTGCTGCAACGACTCCAACATGGGGGCCACGGCGGCGCAGGTCAAGAAGTGGGGCTACCCGATCACCGGGGGAACCCTCGGCGCCGACACCCAGCTGAACCAGTGCATCTCGGTGCTGGGTGACGCGCGCCAGACCTGTTACGAGGGCGTCGACAAGTACCTGATGGAGCAGGTCGTCCCGTGGGTGCCTTATCGCTTCGCCAACCAGGTCACCCTCACATCCAATCGCACGTTGAACTTCCACACCGACGCGTCGACCGGGTGGATCTCCCTGGCCCAGATCGCCCTGACGAACGGAGGGAAGTGAGCCCAGGGTCATCCCAACGTGGAGGCGGGAGGGGCCGATCGTCGGCCCCTCTCTCCGCCCATGAGGCCAGAGTCGGCCCAACCAAGGGATGACTCGTTACCTGATCCGGAGGGTCTTCTTCCTGATCTTCGTCCTGTGGGTCGTCTCCATCCTCACGTTCCTGATCTTCGTCAAGCTCCCGCCCGGGAACCCTGCCATCCGTGCGGCCGGGCGGGTGCAGACGCCCGAGACGATCGCGGCGGCCGAACACGCCATCGGCGTGGACAAGCCCGTGTGGGTGCAGTACTGGCGGTTCGCCAAGGGTCTGATCCCCTACCCGGGACTCTTCCTGAACCGGCAGGTCTACTTCTCGTGGTCGAACTTCGAGCCGGTGAAGACGGAGATCTTTGGCCGGCTCCCAGTCACGATCATGTTGGCCGTCGGTGCAGGAGTGGTGTGGATCTTGATCGGGATCCCTATCGGGATCGTCTCCGCCATCAAGCGCCGGACCGCAGTGGACCGGGCCGGGATGCTCTTCGCGCTGTTCGGCGTGTCCGCGCCTGTGTTCTGGCTGGCCTACGTGCTGCTCTTCGTGTTCTGGTTCAAGCTGCACTGGGCTCCTGGCAGCGGAATCCCCATCGGCCAAGGGGTGTTCGAGGCGGCCCTCCATGGGCGGTTCATCCTGCCGTGGATCACCCTGGCCTTGACCTACTCGGCCTTCTACGCCCGGATCATCCGCTCGAGCATGATCGACACGATGTACGAGGACTTCATCCGGACGGCCCGGGCGAAGGGCGCGTCTGAACGGCGGGTGATCATGCGCCATGGCCTCCGAGTGGCGATCACTCCGATCGTCACGTTGTTCGGCATCGACCTCGGGTACCTGCTGGGCGGGGCGATCATCGTGGAGAAGGTCTTCAACCTTCAGGGCGTGGGGCAGCTCGGGATCGATTCGTTGTCCACCAATGACTTCCCGGCGGTGATGGGCGTGACGGTCCTGGCGGCCGTGTTCATCATCGTGGCCAACCTCGTCGTGGACGTGATGTACGCCTTCCTCGACCCGCGGATCCGGTACTCATGACGTTCTCGATCGTGGCGGCCGACCCGGATGCGAACGAGGTCGGTGTGGCCACGCAGTCGAAGTTCCTGGCGGTCGGCGCGGTGGTCCCGTGGGCCCGGGGCGGCGTCGGCGCGGTGGCCACGCAGTCCTTCGCGGACGTCACCCTGGGGCCGCGCGGCCTCGAGCTCCTGGAGGCAGGGCTCGATCCCCAGGCCGCGCTCGATCAGCTCCTGTCGGCCGACGAGAAGCAAGAGCTCAGACAGGTCGGGATCGTCGACGCCTCGGGCCGAGCAGCGTCCTTCACCGGCAAGGAATGCTTCGAGCACGCGGGCTCGCGCACCGGCAACGGCCACGCGTGCCAGGGGAACATCCTCGCCTCCGACGAGGTCGTGCCCGCCATGGCTGCCGCCTTCGAGCGGGCCACCGGGCCTCTCGCCGACCGAATGATCGAAGCCCTGCGGGCCGGGCAGCGGGCGGGCGGCGACCGCCGGGGCCAGGAGGCGGCAGCCCTCCTCGTGGTCAAACCGGGCGGCGGGTACGGCGGGAACAACGACCGCTACATCGATCTGCGGGTAGACCACCACGACGAGCCCATCGAGGAGCTGTCGAGGCTGCTCTCGCTGCACCGCCTGTACTTCGAGCGGCCCCACGAGAAGGACCTCATCGACGCCGACCCGGCCCTGGAGGCCGAGATCAGGGCCCTCCTTACCCGGCTGGACCGTCTCGATCCAGGCAAGGATCTGTGGGAATCGCTGTCGGATTACATGGGTTGGGAGAACCTCGAGGAGCGCTGGGCCGGCCCGGGCCGCATCGACCCGAGGGTGCTCGATTACCTTCGGGACCAAACCGGCCGCGACTGAACCAAGCCTTGCCCCGGGGGGCCGGGCCATCGCATGCTATCCAGGGCGACGAGAAGGGGGAGCACGACGAAGCCCTGCGTGGGATCGCAACCCGGCGATGCCCCGACCACATCCGCTCGGGGACCGATCGGACGTCCCCGGGTGGGGGTCGTCCTCGCCGCGGGCCGCTCCGAGCGGCTCCGGTTGGTCACGCACGGGCGCTCGAAGCTCCTCATACGGCTGGGCGGAGTGACGCTCGTGGAGCGAGCGGTCCGGAGCCTGCTCGCCGCCGGACTCGAGCGGATCATCGTGGTCGTCGGACACCAGGGCGAGGCGACCGCTCGCGCGGCCCGGGAGGTCGCGCCGGAGGCCGTGTCGGTGGTGCGGGCCGAGCGATGGGAGGCCGGGAACGGGGCTTCCCTGTCGGCGGCCGAACCCGTCCTGGCCGGTGAGGGGTCGTTCGTCCTCGTCTGCGGCGATCATGTCTTCGCCCCCGGCTCGTTGGACGGTCTGGTGGACGCTCACCATGCCGCCGTGCTCGTCGACCCCGCTCCCGGGCCTGAAGCCTGGGGAGAGGGAACGCGCGTACGAGTGGAAGGGAAACGAGCGGTCGCGTTCGACAAGCGGCTGGATGAGCCCTCGGTCGACTGCGGAGCCTTCCTGCTCACCCGAGAAGTCTTCGATTGCCAGCGGGCCGTCTCCGCCCAGGGCGACGACACCTTGGCCGGCGCTTTGACCGCGCTGGCGAAGGTCAGGCCCATCGAGGTCCAGCCGCTTCCCCACGACGGCTGGTGGCAGGACATCGACACTCCACACGACCTGCGGCAAGCCCGGCGGCTGTTGCGGCGCTCACTCGTCCTGCCGACCGACGGTCCCGTGTCGAGGTATCTCAACCGGCCCATCTCTACGCGCATCTCCCTTGCACTGGCTCCGCTTCGCCCGTCCCCGAACCTGCTTTCGGTGATCGCGCTGGCGTTCGGCATGGCGGCCTCATTCCTGCTGGCGGTGGAACGACCGATGATTGGCGGCATCCTCGTCCAGGCGAGCTCGGTGCTGGGCGGCGTGGACGGAGAGAGCGCTCGATTGCAGATGCGGGCCAACACACGAGGAGCCTGGCTGAATGGCCTGCTGAACCGCATGGTGGACGCCGCCGTCGTGGCGGGCCTCGGGATCTGGATGTTGTCGGAGACGCTCAGCACGCGAAGGATCCTGCTGCTCCTGGGCGGGATCGGGATCGCCTGGGCCATCCTGGCCACGGCCGGGATGAGCTGGACGACCATCCTGAACCTCCCAGCGGCCACCGAGCGTCTGCTGGGCTTCAGCCTCGGGGGGCGGGACGGACGGCTCTTCCTCGTCACGGCGTGGGCGTTGCTGGGACATCCTATGGCGGCCCTGGTTGCGTTCACGGTGGCCTGGACCGTCTCGGTGGCGGTTCGGGTGGTCCTGGTTCGCCGGAGCCTGGGCTTCGAGGCACCCACGGCCTGACGTGATGTCTGCATCCCCTCGAAGCCCGGCTCGAAGCGAGCCCTCACCAAGGGTCGGCGTGGTGCTCGCGGCCGGGCGGGCCACGCGGCTCGGTGAGGTAACGGACGGCCACTCCAAGCTCTTGTTGCGAGTGGGCGGACTGACATTGATCGAGCGGGCGGTCCGCATGTTGCTGGCCAGCGGCCTGGATCGTGTCGTGGTCGTGGTCGGGTTCGAGGGCGAGGCCGTCGCCGCAGCGGCC
>VAYC01000093.1 GCA_005885025.1 Actinomycetota bacterium
CCGCCCGACGGCGATCTCGGTCGACGATCCGGCGCTACGGACGGCCGGGACGACCGGTCCGGTCGTGTTGCCGCCCGGGACCCTGAGCTGGTTCCAGGCCGCGGCGCGGACGCGATCGCAGGCCGAGGGATTGTCCGTGCGTCTGGTGCCCGAGGGAACCATCGCCATGGGCTGGGATCCCGCCGGGGCTTACCGAACCTTCGGCGAAGTCATCGAGGAAAGGGAGCGGTCGGGCGCGGGCCGAGGGGGGAGTCCCTCACTCACCAACTGACTCACGACCCGCCCTCCCGGCCTGTCAGAGGCCGGAAGTAGCATGCAGGCCGTGGGCATCGGGAAGTCTCTCGATCCAGACCTGGCTCAGCTGGCCGTCCTCGAGCACGGCCGGGGGCCGCAGCTCGTCACAGGCGCTCCGGGTACCGGAAAGACCTGGGTCCTGCGCGAGCGGTTCGCCCGGCTGATCGAGGATGGAGCCGATCCCGAACGGGTCGGACTGGTGGTGCGGTCGAAGCACGCTCGGGTGACCGCACGGCGAGCGCTTCTCGATCGACTGTCCCGGCCTCTTCCGGGCATGAGGGTGATGACCGTGCAAGGGCTCGCCCACCACGTGATGTCGGAGCGGTACGAGGCCCTCGGATATCGGCGGCCTCCCGACGTGCTGGCGGCGCTCGACCACTTGGCCAGGGTTCGTGACCTCCTGGCCGGCGAGGATTCCGCCGACTGGCCGTCGTACGGAAGCATGGTGCGCTTGCAGGGGTTCGCCGACGAAGTGCGTCAATTCCTGATCCGAGCCCAGGAGGCATTGCTGGCCCCGGAAGTCGTCCTGGACCGAGCTCGAGGAGCAGGTCTGTCCGGGTTCGTGGACGTCGCTCGCTTCTACCGCCGGTACTTGGACGTGTTGCATGAGCAAGATCAGGTGGACTTCGCTGGCCTGGTCAACCAAGCGGCCGAAGCCGTGGGGCATGGCGCGCATCCCTTCGACCACCTTTTGGTGGACGACTACCAGGATGCGACGTTCGCCGAGGAGCGGTTGGTCATCGGCGCGGCAGGGCGGAGCCTGACGGTGGCCGGGCATCCCGGTTCCCACATCTTTTCGTTCCAGGGAACGACCGACCGGCCGATCGCGAGGTTCAGGCACCTGCTGCCGGTGGCCGCTCACGTCGAGCTGGCCACGGGACACCGCTCTCCAGCCGGTCCGCGGTACGAGGCGTGGGCGGGGTCGCACGCCTCGGAGGAATACGCCGCAGCCGCTCGAGAGCTGCGGCGCATCCACGTACAGGAACACGTCCCCTGGAATGACCTGGCGGTCGTCGTCCGGCGAGACGATGAGCGCGTCGGCGGGCTGTTGCGGGCTCTCGACGACGGGGGCGTGCCTCGAACCAGAGCCGAGGGCGGTCTGGCGCTGCTCTCCGAGCCGGCCACGCGGCCGTTCGTGCTCGCCTTCAAATGGCTGGCTCGGCCGGGAGAACGCGACGGCAACGTCGAGTCGATCCTTGCATCCGACCTGGCGCGGCTGTCCCCGGCATCTGCGCGGGGCTTGATCCGGGCAGCCCGAGCAGCCGGGGAGCCTCCTGCAGACGCCCTGCGCCGAACCGATGGCCTGACTCCGGACGAGGCCGTCGAGCTCGCGGCCCTCGGGACCGCGCTGGCGAAGGCGGAGGAAGTCGCGGGCCGGTCGGTGCTCGATGCCTTCAAGGTCCTATGGGATGGGCTGCCGTATGCGCGCCGCCTGGTCGAAGCGGCCGACGCCACCCCCCGGGCCCGTCGCGACCTCGATGCCATCCTGGCCTTCTCCGAAGCCGTCAGCCGTACCGGTGACCGATCGGATGCATCCGTGGGCGCCTTCCTGGAGATTTTGGAAGGCGGCGCCGAAGCACCAGGCCTCGCCGAATCGCAGGGGTCGGACGACGACGAAGCGGTCAGGATACTGACCGCTCACGGGTCGGCGGGACTGGAGTTCGACTCCGTCATCGTGGTGGGCGCCACCGAAGGCAACTTCCCGAGCCTGGCTCGTCCCGAGCCGATGTTCGACCTGGCCGCTCTGCAGGGTCCCCTCTCCCAGTCAGAGCGGAACCGGCTGCGCTTGCAGGATGAGCGTCGGCTGTTCGACGTCGTGGCCTCGCGGGCCCGTCGTCGGGTGGTGTTCACAGCGAGCGACCCCTACGGCGAGGAATCGGTGCTGGCGGCCCGGTCGCGGTTCGTACCGCGCTTGGGCGTGAGGTGGTCCGGCCTCCCAGGTGGACCTGCGGACGAACCCCTGTCGCGGGCGGACGCCGGGGCCTTGTGGCGAAGGAAGCTGGCCGACCCACATCGTGCCCGCCCGCTGCGGCTCGCCGCCATATCGGCTCTGCTGGAGCTGGGCGACCGCCCGGGCCGTTGGTGGTTCCAGCGAGATTGGACCGGGACCGATCGTCCCTTGCATGAGACGATCCGTGTGTCTTACTCGAAGCTTTCGACGCTCGAGAACTGCGCGCTGCAGTACGTCCTGTCTGAAGAGCTCGGCCTGGAGGGCCAAGCCGGCTACTACGCGTGGGTTGGGCACCTCGTCCACTCCATCGTCGAGGAGTGCGAGAACGGTGGGATCGAGCGGACGGAGGCGGCCCTGGTGCAGGCCGCCGAGGATCGGTGGTCGCAAAAGGAGTTTCCCTCCTTCGCGGTGTCCGAGGCGTTCCGTCGACTCGTGACCCGGCTGATGCTGCCTGCTTGGCTGGCGGCGTACGGCGAGACGAAGGCCCTGGCGGGCGAGATCGGCTTCCAGTTCGAGTTCGACGGTGCGACGGTGACGGGGAAGATCGATCGAGTGAGCCGCGCGGGGAAGGACGGCTGTCAGATCACCGACTACAAGACCGGGAAGTCTCGCAGCGCTCCGCCGTCGGAGGAGAACCTCCAGCTCGGGATCTACTACCTAGCGATCACCCGCGCCCCCGAGCTCGCCGACCTCGGCCCCGTGCGGCAGGTGGAGCTGGCGTTCCTGCGCGAGAAGAACATCGAGGGCACGATGAAGCGTGTCCTGCTCGGCATGAACTCGAGTGCCCAGAAGGAGTTTGGGGAGAAGATGGCCGACCGGCTGTCGGGTCTCATCGGCGAGATCAAACAGCTCTACCGGACCGAGACCTACCGGCCGAGCCCACAGGCGGAGTGCCGCTACTGCGACTTCAAGAGTCTGTGCCCGCTGTGGCCGGAGGGGCGCGAGCTTTTCCCGAGGTCGGTGAAGGTCGGGACGTGAGGACCAAGGACATGCCCCGAACCGCTGCCTATCCTGAGGAGATCCGCCGGGTGATGGGCGGCGCCGATCCCACCGAGGAACAGTGGCGCGCCATCTCGATGCCACTGGAACCCTATGTGGTGGTGGCGGGAGCCGGCTCGGGGAAGACCTCGGTGATCGCCGCCCGGGTCGTCTACCTGGCGCTGGTGGCGATGGGCCGTCTCGACGCCGATCATCCCGGCGTGCTGCCCGGCAACATGCTGTGCCTCACCTTCACCAACAAGGCAACGGAGAACCTCTTCCTGCGGATCCGCCGAGCGCTCTCCAGCCTGGACCTGCCCGAGGGCGAGGAGCCCACGATCGCGAACTACCACGGCTTCGCGTCGCAGGTCCTTGAGCGATACGGCCTCCTCGCCGGGATCGAACCGGGCCAGCGAGTGTTGACTTCGGCCCAACGCGTCGAGCTGTGCGCGCGCGTCTTGGACGACATGGTGTTCGAACACGTGAGCGCCGAATGGCAACCCTCCCTGATCGGCAAGATCCTCGAGCTAGCCGACCAGGCGGCCAACCACCGCGTGGAGCCCGAACGGATCGTCGAGTTCAACGAGGAACGCCTTGTCGCCCTCTCCGCTCACCGCAGCGATCGCGCGCATGAAGCCTCGCTCGAACGCATCGAGCTGGCCAGGGCCGTTGCTCGGTTCCGCGAGCTGAAGCGAGACCTGGGGGTCATCGACTTCGGAGACCAGATCACGCTCGCCCTCGAGATCGTCGAACGGTTTCCACGCGCGGCCGAGGAGTACCGTTCCCGCTACGCCGCCGTGGTGCTCGATGAGTACCAGGACACCAACGTGGCCCAGGGAGCGTTGATCCACGGCCTGTTCGGCGACGGCTTCCCGGTAACAGCGGTGGGCGATCCCGATCAGAGCATCTACGGCTGGCGGGGGGCCAGCCTGTTCAACCTGCTCGAGTTCCAGGAGCAGTTCCGCCTCCCAGATGGGACCCCCGCCTCGCGGTTGCCCCTGTATACGAACTTTCGGTCGGGGGCCCGAATCTTGGCCGCGGCCGACCGCATCATCGAGAAGATCCCCGAGGATCAACGGCCGGACCCGGAGAAGAAGCTCAACGCCTGGCCGGGCTGCGGCGAGGGCGAGGTCGAGGTCCGGCGCTTCCCGGACGAGTGGACCGAGGCGCAGTGGATCGCCGGCCGGATCCGGGACCTGCACGACGCGGGGACGGAGTCCCTGTGGTCGGAGTTCGCCGTGCTGTGCCGGACCAGCCGACTGTTCGTTCCGCTCCAGGAAGCGCTGGCGGGGGAGGAAGTGCCGGTCGAGATCGTCGGGCTGGCCGGCCTCCTCCAGCTTCCCGAGGTGGTGGAGGTGCTCGCCTATGCGCGGGCGGTGGCCGATCCGTTCGCCAGCGTGTCGTTGGCGCGCATCCTGCTCGGACCGAGGTATCGGGTAGGGTTCAAGGACTTGGCCCGGGTGGCGGCGTGGACCAGGGACCAGAACTACCCGCTGCGGAGCGAGGACCGGGACGACGTCCCGCCCTTCCTCTTCGCCGAAGCCCTGGATCATCTGGACGAGGTGACCCACCTGTCGGACGAGGGGCAGGCTCGCTTGGAGCAGTTCCGCGCCGAGCTGGCCGACCTGCGGGCCGAGGCCCGGCGACCCGTGGGCGAGTTCCTGGCGGAAGTGATCCGCCGAACCGGGCTCCTCGCCGAGCTCGAAGCGAGCCTGGACGCCGAACGGGCCCGCGCCACCAAGCGCAACCTCGCTGGATTCCTCGACGAGGTCCATGCGTTCTCGCCGCTCGAAGGTGAGCTGACCCTGCGGGCCTTCCTCGACTACGTGGATACCGTGGAGGCTGGGGAGAAGCAGGAGTGGTCGCCGGTGCAGCCTTCGATGGAGAACTCGGTCAAGGTCATGACCATCCACCAAGCGAAAGGCCTCGAGTTCGGGATGGTATTTGTCCCCGGCCTGGCCAAGGACCTCTTCCCCAACCTGATGGTTCAGCAGAACCCGGCCGAGCGTGGCAAGTCGCTGGATTTCGAGCTGAGGGGAGACGCCCGGATCCTGCCGGCTTTCCGTGGCAACCTCAAACAGTTCTGGATGGCCCTTCGGGACTACGAGGAGATGGAGGAGCGACGGACGTGCTACGTATCGCTGACCCGGGCCAAGCGAAGGTTGGTCGTCACGGGCGCGCACTGGTACGGCGAGGGGCAAAGGCAGAAGAACCCGAGTGCGTTGCCACGTTCGACCGAGCCCCGAGCGCCCCGGAGCAGAACCCCTTGGTCGGCTACCGCGAGCGGTTCGTCCGTGACTGGCCCGGCGCCGCCCTTCGTGACGAACCCGACTCGCTGTTTCCGGCGGGATGGCGCCGGACGGCTGCCGAGGCGGAGCAGGATCCTGCGATCCTGAAGGAACTGGTGAACGGAATGGGAAAGGACGAGCGCGCCATTTACGAGCAGGAGGCCGCCCAGCTCTCCACGCTGGCGTCACACCTCGTGGAGCGGGAGGCCGCCGGCCCGCTGCTGCCTGCGGTGCCCGGATCGGTCTCGGTGAGCTCCGTGATCGAGTACGCGCGGTGCCCCAAGCGGTTCTACTGGTCCACGGTCCGTCCCCTGCCGCAGTTCTCCGGCCCGGCCGCCCGGATGGGAACGCAGATCCATGCATGGATCGAGCGGAAGAGCAGCGGCCAGGCCTCGCTGCTGGAGCTGGAGGAGGCGCCGGACCTGACCGCAGAGGAGCTGTCGGGCCAGCCGG
>VAYC01000094.1 GCA_005885025.1 Actinomycetota bacterium
CGATCAACGTGATCGCCGCGGGAGCGACGAGTTGAGACCGGGCGCGGCGCCTCATCGGCCCAGCGTGAACAGATAGGCGGCGATGTCCCGGGCCTCGGCTTCGCCGATGCCGAGGTCAGGCATCGCGGTGCCGGGCTCGACCGCTTTGGGATCCATGATCCACCGAATCAGGTTCGGGCCGTTGTTGGGGAGTTCGCCCGCGATGTAGCCGCGGTGGGAGAAGTCGGTGAGCGGCGGCCCCACCGTGCCGTCGGCCCTGCTGATGCCCGGGATGACGTGGCAGGCGCCGCACCCCAACCGCTCGATGCTCAACGCCCCGCGCTGGGGATCACCGCCCGGGACCTGCGGTGGCGGGAGCCTGGTGGGGGTCGAAGCGCAGGCCGCCACGAGGAGGGCGGCTACGATCGCCTCGACCGCTGCGGCGGCAATCCGGCGGTACTCCGGGTCCCTCGCTGCGCGGATCAACGGCGATGCGCCTCAGCGAGCAAGCGGTCCGCTCGAGCGTCGGCACGCCGCTGATCGAGTTCGGCCACTCGCAGCCACCGGACGAACAGGGCACCAGCCGCCACCAGGTAGATGACGAAAGGCGGGACCCACATCAGCATGCCGGCGAGCTGCTGGTCCTGGAGCGGGGACAGCCCCCACGCGAAGGTCCGATGCACGTAGAACGGATAGATCGGTTGGGAGGCGAAGGCCAGCAGCGCCCCCAGCGCGCCGCTTTGGAGCGCTCCCGTGAAGACGAATACCACGTCGGCTCCACGCGGCAGCCGTCGCGGTCCGCTCGGTTGCAGCGCCGTCCACCAGAACAACATGGCGGTGGCCAGGAAGGCAGCGTGCTCCAGGACGTGAACGGTCGGCCGCTCCAGGGCGGCCTGGTAGAGGGAGGGGACGTGCCAGCCCCACAACACGGCCGTAGCCAGGAGCCACGTCATCAGCGGGTGCGTGAACAGCCGGCCGATCGCTCGGAGGGGCCGCGTCCGCCCCCACCGATGGGCCCTGCGGCGCCACGTCGTGGGCACTGCCTGTCCGATCACCAGGGCGGGCGAGCCCAGCACGAGCAGCGGGGCGGCCACCACCATCAGCAACAGGTGCTGAACCATGTGCGCGGACAGGAGCTCCTCGCTCATCGGATCGAGCGGCGAGAGGAGCGCGATCACCAACGCGAAGAGGCCGCCGCCGAAGGCCGCGACCCGCCACGGCGGGACGCCGCGGGCCACGGTTCGGACGGTGCCTCCAGGCCTCCACAGCGCATCGACGCCTCGCCAGTACGCGAGGCCCGGCACCGCCAGCCCCAGGATGAGGGACGGCTGGAGGTTCCAGGTTCGCCACACGTCGTGGGGACTCACGGCGATGTCGTGCACCCGTTGAGGAACAGCGGAGCGAGCAACCCGTACGCGATCAGCACGAGATAGATCGCGCCCGAAGCCATCCCGGCGAGGGCCAGGGCATGGGCCCGGTTCCATGCGGTGCCGTTGGAGATGGTCTGGATCCTTCGCCACGCCGCCGCGGCGAGCAGCCCGGCCGCCGCGATGATCACGCCCGCTACCAGCGTCTGGATGAGCGCCCAGGTCTCCAGCGAGAGGCCCGCCAGCGTGTGTCCCCTCACTCCGGGAGCGCACCCCAGCTCGAAGATGAGGTCTCCCAGGAGCAGATGCGCCCCCCACGCCAGCGGCGGGGCGAGGACGCCGAACCACAGCGGGAAGGAACGGGCCGACAGGGGATCCATGGGCCGTCTCATGGCCAGAAGTGAGGGGAGAGATAGATCGTGGTGAAGATGAACACCCACACCACGTCCACGAAGTGCCAGTACATCGTGACGACCTCAGCCGGGAGATAGTGGGCGGCATCGAACCGACCGCGGCCCGCGTAGTACTGGACCCACAGGTTCATGAGGAGCCCGACGAAGACGTGGAACGCGTGGAACCCGGTGATCGAGAAGAACAATGTCCCGTACACGTCCGTGGTCGGAGTGAATTCCTTGACCTTTTCCAGGTACTCCACACTGGTGAGGGCGAGGAATGTCCCGCCCATGACGAACGTCAGGAAGAGTCCCAGCCGAAGTTGCCACACGCGGCCCTTCCTGATCCCGATCTCGGCCCAGTGCATGGGCGCGCTGGAGAGCAGCAGGATCGGCGTGGCGATCGAAACGAGGAACAGGTCGGGTTTCTTGATGCCGTCGGGGGGCCACACGGGGCCGTGCCGGAAGCGGAGGAACCAGTAGCTGCCGAGGAGCAGCATGAAGAACATCGCCTCCGTGGCGATGAGGAACACCATTCCCCACCAGCCCGGCGCCCTGCCCCGGTGGAGGTCCGCCGGGGCATGGAGGAGAGCCGGCTCGGTCGGCCCAGGAAGGAGCCCGGGATGGGCCTCGACGGTGCTCATGCGTAGGATCCCTCCGGCCGCACCTTGGGCCGGACCCATGCCAGAAGGCCGCCGACGAAGATCAGGGCCCCGATCGCGACGACAGGTATCAGGAGGGTCAAGAACCCGACAAAGATCCCCGTGATGCCGATGGCCGTGATGACGGGGGCATGCGTGCTTTCCGGCATCGGGAGCACTGACTCGGCTTCCGCATCGACGACGGTCGTCGCCAGGGTCTCGTGGCCTTCGGCGAGTGTTCGCCGGAGGTCGCGGATGCGCCGGCCCATCTCGCGAAGCTCAGGCTGATCCCACAGCGGGCTGTTGCTCCGCACCGTGGGGATCTCGAGGAAATTGTAGTGAGGAGGCGGCGAGCTGGTGGCCCACTCGAGGTCCTGCGCTCCCCACGGGTCGGGCCCGGCCCGCGCCCCCGACCGCAGGCTCCAGAGGAAGTTCAACACCACCACCAGGAGGCCCGCAGCCAGGACGTACCCGCCGATCGTCGACAGGAGGTTCCACAGGTCCCAGCCCAGGCCGCCGTGATAGGTGTAGACGCGCCGCGGCATCCCGAGCAGGCCCGCGATGTGCATGGGGAAGAACGTCAGGTTGAACCCGAGGAAGATCAGCCAGAACGAGAGCTTTCCCCATCCCTCGTGCAGCAGGCGGCCGAACATCTTCGGCGTCCAGTAGTAGATGGCGGCGAGGATCGGGAACACCGCGCCGCCGAACAGCACGTAATGGAAATGCGCCACGACGAAGTAGCTGTCGGTGATCTGCTGGTCGAACGGGACTGCGGCGAACATCACTCCAGTGACCCCGCCCACCACGAACACGAAGATGAACCCCAGGATGAAGAGCATCGGCGTCTTCAGGACGGGGCGCCCGGAGATGATGGTGGCGATCCAGGCGAAGATCTGGACGGCGGAGGGGATGGTGATGAGCATGCTCGCCGCCGAGAAGAAGGCCATCGACAGGTTCGGGAGACCGACTGCGAACATGTGGTGAACCCACACGCCGAACCCGATGATGGCGATCGACATCGTGGCGAGCGCCAGCCAGACGTACCCGATGATCCGGCGTCGGGCGAACGTGGGGATGATCGTGGAGACGATCCCCACAGCCGGCAGGAAGATGATGTAGACGTCGGGGTGCCCGAAGATCCAGAACAGGTGCTGCCACAGCACCACGTCCCCGCCCTTGGCCACGTTGAAGAAGTTGAACCCGACTCTGCGGTCTAGCTCGAGCATGACGTTGGCCACAGTGAGCGAGGGCAGGGCGAACACCACCGCGAACGACGTGGCGAGGATGCTCCACACGTACAGCGGCATGCGGGCGATCGACATCCCCGGGGCCCGCAGCTTGAAGATCGTGACGATGAAGTTGATCGATCCCACCGTCGTTGAGACGCTCAGGAACGCGAGGCCGAGCGTGTAGTAGTCGATGTTGAGGCCGGGCGTGTAGTGGAGGTTCGAGAGCGTCGGGTAGTTGAACCAACCGTCGTCGGGTGCCCGGCCGATCAGGAAGCTCGAGTACACGAAGATCCCGGAGAACAGGAAGATCCAATAGCCGAACGCGTTCAGCCTCGGGAAGGCCATGTCGCGCGCCCCGATCATCAGCGGCACGAAGTAGTTGCCGAACCCGAAGAGCATCGGGGTCACGAACCAGAAGATCATCGTGATGCCGTGCATGGAGAAGAGCTGGTTGTAGGCCTCGGGATTCAGGAGGTGTTCGTTCGGGCGGGCCAGTTGAGCCCGCAGGAGCATGGCTTCGATCCCGCCGGCCGTGAAGAACAGGAACGCCGTGTAGATGTAGTGCTTGCCGATCTTCTTGTGGTCGACCGTGTCCAGCCACGTCCCGAGGCCGGGCGGCTCATCCCAGATCTTCTCGAGACGGTGCGAGACGCTCTCGGCGATGACCGTGGCCACGGCGCTACCTCAGACTCTCCAGGTAGGAGATCAAGGCCTGCAGCTGATCTGGATCGAGCTGGATCGGCGGCATCAGGTTGCCGGGCTTGATCGACTGCGAGTCGACGATCCAGCCGCCCAGATTGCCGCGGGTGTTCGGCACCGCGCCGGCTCCGATCGAAAGGCGAGCCCCGAAGTCCGAGAGGTCCGGCCCAAGCGTCCCCTGGGCCGAGGTTCCGCGGACGGTGTGGCACGCGGCGCACGGCGAGGCTTCGAACACCTGCCTGCCCTGGACCGCCGTCTGGTCGGTCGACGCCGCCGGCGGTTCGGTCTCCCGCGCGACCCAGGACTGGTAGTCGGCCGGCGTCTGCGCCACCACGTAGAAGATCATCTGGGCGTGCTGGAGCCCACAGAACTCGGCACACTGTCCTCGGTAGACGCCCGGATGGTCGGCCTGGACAGTCATGGTGTTCGTGCGCCCGGCGATCATGTCGGTCTTCGCCGTGAGCTGCGGGACCCAGAAGCTATGCAGGACGTCCTTCGTGGTGAGTCGGATTTCGACGCGCTGGCCGACGGGGATGTGGATGTCGTTGGCGGTGATGATCCGTTCCTGCTGGTAGCGAACCTCCCACCACCATTGATGGCCTACCACATCGATCGTTACGGCGGCCGGACCTGCGGGCTGGGACAGGGCCGCCATGTCCCGAAGCGTCCACACCCAGAGCACGGTGAGGATGACGATGGGGAAGGCGACCCCACCGCCGAACATCATCCCGTGAGCCCAGCGCGGCTCGTCGCTAGGGCCCCCGCGCCGGCGGCGCTTGACCACCGCGTATAGGAGCAGGGCCCCCACGACCAGCACCACGACCGTGGACACGACGAACATGAACCACCAGAGCGAGGCGATGCGGTCGGCCCCCGGACCGCGTGGCTTCAACGTGGAAGGGGAGTTGCCGCACGCCGCGGCGAGGAGAGCTGCGATACCGACGCCGGCGGAGCGGCACAACCGTCCTCTCGCTCGCGCGCACACCGCAAGGCTCCTTACCCGGGGATGGAAGGGCCGGGGAAACGGCTCTGGGGAGCGCTTGCTCCCTTATGGGCTTGGTGAGTCCCGGATGTCAAACGCGCACCCGCTAGGCTTGCCCGCCATGCGGGGAGGATCGATCCTGGGCCACCCGGTCCGCCGGGTGGAAGACCCTGACCTCGTGACGGGGGCGTCCCGGTACGTGGACGACATCGCGGTGGACGAGTCGCTGCACGCGGTCTTCGTCCGTTCCACGCTGGCCCACGGCCGAGTGGTGGCCATCGACGCCGCGCGAGCTCGTGACATGCCCGGCGTGGCGGGTGTCTTCACCGCGGCCGACGTCGACCTTGGTCCGATCGGCTCGGGCGCGACGTCGGAGGCGTTTGCCCGGCCGATCCTGGCTTCGGAGGTGGTCCGGTTCGTGGGCGAGCCTCTGGCGATGGTCCTTGCGGAGACTCGGGAGCAGGCGGCGGATGCAGCCGAAGCGGTCCTGATCGACTACGAACCGCTTCCTGCGGTGATCGATCCCGAGCGCGCCCTGGAGGCAGGGGCGCCCTTGTTGTTCCCGGAGCATGGGAGCAACGCGTCGCTGGAGAGTGAGTTCGGAGATTCGGACCCGCTGGCGGGGGCCGAGGTCGTGGCTCGTGGCCGGTTCGTCAACCAGCGGCTGGCGCCGGTCCCGATGGAGACGAACGCGGCGCTGGCCGTGCCGGACCCGGAGGCCGGAGGACTGACGATGTGGGTGTCGTGCCAAGCCCCGCACTATCTGCGATCGGGCCTGGCGGAGCCGCTGGGGCTCAAGGAGTCTCAGCTGAGGATCGTCGCCCCGGCGGTCGGGGGCGGGTTCGGCGCCAAGATCGAGGTCTCTCCCGAACACATCCTGGTGGGGGCGCTGGCCCTGCGCGTGGGCCGGCCGGTGAGGTGGATGGAAACCCGGTCGGAGAGCATGACCGCGATGGTGCATGGGCGCGCCCAGGTCCAGTACGTGGAGATCGGCGCCGAGAAGGACGGCACGATCACCGGGCTGAAGGTCCGCTTGATCGGCGACGGCGGCGCCTATCCCGGCGAGGGTGCCTATCTGCCGGGTCTCACCCAGCTCATGCTGTCGGGCGTGTACCGGATCCCTCGCATCGCAACCAATCTCTCCTTCGTGGCCACGAACACCACGCCGGTCAACGCGTATCGAGGGGCTGGACGTCCGGAGGCCGCTGCCCTCCTCGAGCGGGCGGTCGACCTCCTGGCGGACGAGCTCGGGATGGATCCGGTGGAGGTTCGCCGGAAGAACCTCATCCCGAAGGACGTTTTCCCCTACACCACGGCGACGGGAGCCCACTACGACGTGGGCGACTACGAGCTGGCGCTGGACGAGGCCCTTCGCCTGGCCGATTACGAAGGGCTCCGGCGAGAGCAGGCCGAGCGACGACGTCGAGGTGACGTGCATCAGCTCGGGATCGGCATCTCGTGCTACGTGGAGATCACCGCCCTTGGGATGGGAAGCGAGTTCGGGTCGGTCGAGGTGCACCCCGATGGGTCGCTCACCGTCCTGACGGGAACCTCGCCCCATGGGCAGGGGCACGCCACCGCGTTCGCGCAGATCGTCGCCGACATGCTGAAGGTGCCGTTCGAGGCGGTGACCGTGGTCCACTCGGACACGGCCGTGGTGCCACGGGGTCAGGGGACGATGGGGTCGCGATCCGCCCAGGTCGGGGGGAGCGCCGTGCTTCGAGCGAGCGAGCGGGTCCTGGAGAAGGCCCGCCGGCTGGCCGCGCACATCCTCGAGGCGGGCGTGGACGACGTGGTGCTGTTCGACGACGGCAGGGTCGGGATCGCGGGAGCGCCGGACCGGGCGCTGACGTGGTCCGAGCTGGCGGAAGCGGCGAACGACCGCTCTCGGGTTCCCGAGGGCATGGACCCGGGGCTGGCGGCCAAGGGCGACTTCTCCCAGTCGGCCGACGGCACGTTCCCGTTCGGAGCGCACGTCGCGGTGGTGGAGGTGGACACTGAGACGGGCCGGACGCGATTGATCCGACACGTCGCGGTGGATGACTGCGGTCGCATCCTCAACCCGCTGCTGGTCGAAGGCCAGGTCCACGGCGGGCTCGCGCAGGGGATCGCCCAGGCTTTGTACGAAGAAGTCCTGTACGACGAGGACGGGAATCCCCTGACGGGGACCCTGATGAACTACGAGATCCCCAGCGCGGCCGAGTTTCCGTGGTTCGAGACGGCTCACACCGAGACGCCCACGCCACTCAACCCGCTCGGCGCGAAGGGCATCGGGGAGTCGGCCACCATCGGCTCGACCCCGGCCGTCCAGAACGCCGTGATCGATGCCGTGTCCCACCTCGGGGTTCGCCACATCGACATGCCTGCGACCCCCGAAAGAGTCTGGCGCGCCATCCGCGAGGCCAGAGGCTGATCGGGTCGTTGCCAGCGCCGCTCCGCAGGGCGCAAGCTAGTCGCGATGGAGCTCGACGTGATCGTGACGCCGGGGTTGGGCGACAACAGTTACCTCATCGCATCCGGAGGCGAAGCAGCCGTCGTCGACCCGCAGCGCGACGCCGGCAGGTTCCTGGCCGCAGCCGAAGCCCGCGGGGTCACCATCCGCTACGTCCTGGAGACCCACGTCCACAACGATTACGTGTCCGGCGGGACCGAGATCCGAGCGGCGACGGGTGCGGCGATCGCAGCGCCGGCAAGGGGGCGGTACGAGTTCCCCATCGAGCCGATGGCCGAAGGCGACGAGCTCAAGGTCGGCGACCTGCGACTCAGGGCCATGGAGACTCCCGGCCATACACCTGAGCACCTTTCCTATCTGTTGTTCGAAGAAGGGTCGGGCGCGCCTGCGGCCGTCTTCACCGGCGGCAGCATGATGGTGGGGAGCGCCGGACGAACCGACCTGCTCGGGGCGGACCTGGCCGATGAGCTGACCCGGCACCAGTACCGAACCCTTCGGCGCTTGGCTACTCTGCCGGATCCCGTCCAGATCCTTCCGACGCACGGAGCGGGGAGCTTCTGCGGGTCGGGCCCGGCGGAGAAGGACCGCACGTCGACCCTCGGGCGCGAGCGGAAACGCAACCGCGCCCTGCGAGCGCCGGACGAGGACGCCTTCGTCCGCCAGCAGCTCTCGGGGTTGATGGCCTATCCCACCTATTACGCCTCCATGGCGCCCATCAATCGCGCGGGGCCGAGGCTCCTGGCCGGCGTGCCGGGTCCGGGTCCCCTCACACCCGAAGAGCTGGCGGCTCGCCAGCGGGCCGGGGTGTGGGTGATCGACGGCCGGTGGCGGGTGCCGTTCGCCCGCGCTCACGTCCCGGGCTCGCTCAATGTGGAGCTCGACGACACGTTCGGCAGCTACGTTGGGTGGGTCGTTCCGTTCGGCGAGCCGCTCGCGTTGGTCCTTCCGGAGCCGGAGAAGCAGTCGTTGCACGAGGCCATGACGCAGCTCTTCCGGATCGGCTTCGAGCGAATCGAGGGATATTTGGACGGCGGCCTCGACGCGTGGCGGGGGGTCGGGCTGCCCGTGGATTCGTACCGCACGGCCGGGCTGGAGGAGCTGTGCAGGGCTTACCGGGCCGGCGAGGTTCCGCACCTGCTCGACGTGCGCCAGCGGACGGAATGGGACGCGGGGCGCATCCCCGGCAGCACGCACGTCTTCGTGGGAGATCTCCCAGCCCGGCTCGACGAGGTCCCCAGGGACGAGCAGGTGTGGGTGATCTGCGCCACCGGGCACCGCGCGGCCCTCGCGACGAGCCTGCTCGATCGCCTGGACATCCCGGTCCGGCTCGTCGAGGGCACCGGGGTCACGGACTTCCTGAAGCATTGCCCGCCAGCCGGGCATGAGGGGAGCCAGGGATGAGGATGGCTACCCCGTGGCTGGTGCTCTCTCATTGTTAGGCGTCGGTTGCGCGAGCGCGACCGTCACGCGGCAGCCTCGGGCGGAATCCTCGACCCCCACGCCGACCCCTTCGCCGACCACCATCGTATTGGATCCTCCTGCGAATACGGAGACGTTCGCGCCGCCAGGCGATGCCGTGCCCGGCCTAACGGCGGATGAGGCGATCGCCGTCTATGAGGCTGCCAATCCGAACTTCCAGCTTCCGGAAGGAGCGACCTCCCAATTGGGCTACTACACGGCTGCGGTGGGGGACGGAACGTACCGCCACAAGGATCAGCTGGCCTGGGGGCTCACCTGGCACGAGTGCATCCACTCCGGGGAATTGAGCGAAAGTCCATCCGAGAGCACCTTGTCCTGCACCTTCTGGATGTTTCTGGATGCGAACACAG
>VAYC01000116.1 GCA_005885025.1 Actinomycetota bacterium
CTGCAGGGCAAGGACATAGCCTTTCCATCCGAAGCCCGATACGACCCCACGGGCCACCCCTCCCACCAGGTCGGCGTGGCGGAAGTCCTCACGCGCCAGCGGGTTGGAAAGGTGGACCTCCACGACGGGAATGGAGACCGCTGCGACGGCATCCCGGATGGCCACGCTGGTGTGGGAGTACCCCGCAGGGTTGATCACCACGGCCGCGGCCCACGTCCTCGCTTGCTGGATCTCGGTGACGAGCTCGCCCTCCAGGTTCGACTGCACGGAGCGCACGCCGAGCCCCAACGCCTCCGCCCGCGCAGCGATGCGCCTGTCGATCTCCGCGAGGGAAAGGTTCCCGTAGACATCCGGCTCCCGCTCCCCGAGCAAATTCAGGTTCGGCCCGTGCAGTACCAGCACCATGGGCCGACGGGATGAGCCCGCGCGATCCGAACGATCAGCCATGGAACACCCGCCCTCTCGCAGGATACAGAGCAGCCAGGGCGTCCCGAAGATCCACACCGTCCAGCACGAAGGCCCCTCGGGCCGCGGGCACGATGAATGCGGCGCCCTCGGACGTCCACTTCTTGTCTGATCGCATGGCCGCGAGCACAGCCTCCTTCGGCAGGTCCGGACACTCGGCGGGAAGGCCGAGGCGGACCAGGAGATCCGTCAACCGTTCTTCCAGTCCATTCGGGGTTAGGCCGGCTTCCGTCCCCAGCCGGGCGGCGGCAAGGAGCCCGACCGCGACGGCCTCTCCATGGGGAACCTCGTACATGCTGGCAGCCTCGATGGCATGGGCGAATGTGTGGCCCAGGTTCAACGCTGCTCGTACTCCACGGTCGAAGGGGTCCTGGGCCACGTATCCGGCCTTGATCCGGACCGCCTGCTCGACCAGCCACCCCAAATGACGGTGGAGATCGCCGCCCGAGGCATCCGCCAGGACGTCGAGGACCAGGGGCGAGGCCAGGACGCCGACCTTGGCGATCTCGGCCAACCCGCCCCTTATGGCCGGGCAAGGCGCCGAGGCGAGGGCGGCCGGGTCGACCGCGACCACTCGCGGATGGTGAAAGGCCCCCGCCAGGTTCTTCACGCCGGCGTGGTTGATCCCGACCTTCCCACCCAGTCCAGCGTCCACCATGGCGAGCAGGGTCGTCGGCACGTTCACCAGCGCTATCCCCCGCGCATAGGTCGCAGCGGCCATGCCGGAGATGTCCAGGACGGTCCCGCCCCCCACAGCGACAACCGTTCCTGTCCTGTCCAGACCGGCATCGCGGAACCGTTCCCACAGCCAGGCCAGCCTCTCCACGGATTTCGCTTCCTCGCCGCCACGGATGGCAACCACCGTGGGCCGGAGGCCGGCAGCCTCCAGGCCGACCTGGAGCTGCTTCCCGATGCCGTCCACTGCGGCCTGGTCGGCCACGATCACGGCCGACGTCCCAGCGACGGCACCCGCGATCCGCTCGCCAACTCGGTCGAGCGCCCCCTCGCCGACCAGCACACTCGTTCCGACCTCGCCCCCCACCACAACCTCCAGCGGGGAGGGTTGGGCAACCGTTCGATATCGCTCGGCCAGCCGGGCGCCCACCGCTTCGGCATCGAGTCCATCGGTGGCGATGGGCTCTCCTGCCGCGGCGTACGCGTGCTTTCTCCCCGCAAGCAGCTCCCGGATCCTCCGCGGCGGGTCGGGTGCGAGCAGCGGGCGGACTCCGCCACCGACGAGACGTCGCTCGATTTCCTCGGCTCCGGCCTCCAAGACGACCGCGACCGCGCCGTCGGCCAGTGCGGTCCAGTAGTCACCCTGTAGAGGGGCTCCCCCGCCCGTGGCGATCACCGCTGCTGATACCTGTGCAGCGTCGGCCAGGACCTGCCGCTCTCTCGCCCGAAACTCCTCCTCGCCGAGGCGATCGAAGAGCTGGGAGACCGTCATCCCGGCCCGAGCCTCCACCACATCGTCGAGATCGAAGAAAGGAAGGCCGAGCCTGGCGGCCGCATCGCGCCCAGCCGCGGTCTTGCCGGTCCCCATGAACCCGGTGATCACCAGGCGCGGCCTCCCCTGGGGGAGAGGAGGAGCCGGTAGAGGCCGCTGCGTCAAGGGATCTCCTCGGCTTCGACCACGGGCCCGATCGCACCGGGAAGCGCGGCATCGGCGACGGACCGGTAGGCCTGGAGCATGATGTCCAGCCGGTCCGCTCCGAACCGCTCGACCACTGCAGAAGCCAGAATCCAGGCGACCATCGCCTCTCCCACCACGGCCGCGGCAGGGACCGCACAGACGTCCGAGCGGACATAGGGTGGGTCAGCTGGTGTGCCGGTGGCGAAGTCGACCGACGACATGGGAGCTCGGACGGAGGACAGGGGCTTCATCGCCCCCAGGATCACGATCGGTTGTCCATTCGTCACGCCGGCTTCCAGGCCTCCGGCGTGATTGGAGGTTCGCACCACCTCACCGCGATCCAGCACGATGGGGTCCTGGGCTTCGGTCCCCCGCAACTGCGCGAGCCGGAAGGCTCGGCCGATCTGGACTCCTTTGATCGCGTGGATCGAGCAGAGGGCCTGGGCCAGTCGCCCGTCGAGCTTCCGGTCCCACATGACGTAGCTCCCCAAACCGGGTGGCACCCCGCAGGCGACCACACAGAAGACACCGCCGAGTGTCTCGCCGGCAGCCCTAGCCCCATCCACCTCGGCGCGCATCCGCTCCGACGCGAATGGGTCGGGGCAGCGCAGGGGGTCGTCTTCGGCCCGCCGGGCCAAGGCTTCCAGGTCTGCCTCCCCCAGGACGCCGGGCCAGTCAGGGCCGGTGCCGATGGATGCCTCGACCGGTCCAACGGAGACGACGAAGCTCGCCACCCGCGCTCCGAAGGGCCGAAGGAGGTGCTTGGCGATCGCTCCCGCCACGCACCTGGCCGCGGTCTCCCGAGCGCTGGCCCGCTCGCGGACCAGTCGGAAGTCCTCCAGGCCGTACTTCACCCTGCCCATGAGGTCCGCGTGGCCGGGCCGAGGCGTGGTGAGGGGTTCCGGCTCGGCGGGCTGGTTGGCGAAGTCGCGGTTGACGATGCGCACTCCGATCGGCGCGCCTGTCGTACGTCCGGCGACCACTCCAGCCACGACCTCCGCGTGGTCTCGTTCGATCTTGGTAGATCGAGCTCCTCGCCCGTACCCCAGCTGGCGCCGAGCGAGGTCGCGATCGATCTCTTCGAGGAAGATGGGCACTCTTGCCGGCATACCCTCAACGATCACCATCAGCTCGGGACCGTGGGACTCCCCGGCGGTGAGGAACCGGAGGGTCATGGCGTCGACCCCCTTTCCGTCGACATCGCCGGCCGGGGCTCGTCCTCCAGCGCTCTCAGGGCTGCCGCCCGCATCGCTTCAACCGGAGCCGGCCGCCCCGTCCACATCTCGAAAGACCTGGCGCCCTGCCGCAGCAACATCTCCACGCCTTCCACCACCCGGCATCCGCGCTCCGCGGCATCGGACAGCAGGCGGGTTCGCCGGGGCCGGTAGACCAGGTCGAACACGGTCAAGCGCGGATGCAGGAGGTCGGCGTCCGGGATCGGCGACCGGCCGGGATCGATGGACCCTCCCACGGGGGTCGCGTTGACGAGGAGGTCGGCGCGGGACAGGGCGCCGGGCAAGGACGAAGGCTCGAGAGTCAAGGGGCGAACTCTCACAGGAGGGGCGCCCTCTTCGGAGAGGGCCGAGAGATCCTCCACCAGTCGGTTCACGGATTCGAGGGTCCGCCCGAAAATGGACACCGCGGTCCCCCGCAAGGCGAGGGCCGCGGCGACAGCCCGGGCGGCCCCTCCCGACCCGAGCACTACGGCCTCCGCGTTCGACTGCACGCCCGCTACGGCCAGAGCGTCAAGGAACCCGTCGCCGTCGGTCGATGCCCCCCACGAACCCTCGTTGCCGAACAAGACTGTGTTCACCGACCGAGCTGCCGCGGCGCTTGGATCGACTTCGTCGAGGAGTGGGATGACCGCCTCCTTCAGTGGGGCCGTCACGTTGAGCCCGAGGGTCGTCCGGCACAGGCGGGGAAACGCGTCGACGAGGTCGGCACGCCCCACTCGGAGTGTGGTGTAGACGAGTGGGAGGCCCAAGGCATCGAAGGCTGCCTGCTGCATTGGGGGCGACACGCTGTGGCCGACCGGATCGCCGACCAACATGACGATGCTTCGCTCCCCGCTCATCGCAAAGCCTCCATGGCCGCTTCGAATCCCGGAAAGGAGTCGTCGACGTACTCAATACCCTCGACGTCGACGGGCCCGGACGCGGCTAGCCCGGCCAGCGAGAAGGTCATGGCCAGCCGGTGGTCCCGTCGCGCGTCGCACCTACCCCCTCGCAACCGGGTGGGACCCCTGACGAGGAACCCGTCGGGAAGCTCCTCCAGGTCCGCCCCCAGCCCCCGGAGCCCTTCGACCACACCGCCGATCCGGTCGCTCTCCTTGCGCCGCAGCTCGTACGCCCCCCGAACCTCGGTCGCCCCCTCGGCCTGGGTCGCAATGAGAGCGAGCAGCGGGAGCTCATCGATCATCGACGGAACCTCGTCCGCGCCCACCGAAGTCGCCTGGAGTTCACCATGGCGTATCCGGATCGAACCCACGGGTTCGGGTTCGTCCTTCTCGATCTCGAGCTCTACCTGAGCGCCCATCCGATCGAGCGCCCTGAAGAATCCCGTCCGGGTCGGGTTCAGGCCGACGCCGCCGATCACCACCTCGGAGCCCGGCACGAGAGCCACCGCAGTGGCGATGACGGCGGCAGAGGAAGGATCGCCGGGCACGTCGAACTGGATCGGCCGGAGCGAGCTCGAGAGGACCGAGACGGCCAGCCCCGAACTGGTCTGCACCCGCTGAACGGAACCCCCCATGGCCTGGACCAACCGTTCCGTGTGGTCACGAGTTGGAACCGCCTCGATCACGGTGGTTCGTCCTTTCGCGTGCAGGCCCGCGAGGAGGATGCAGGACTTTACCTGCGCGCTCGGAACCTCCTGATGGTGATCGATGCCGGTGAGCGCCCCGCCGCTGATCTCGAGTTCCCGTCCCGGCTGCCATTCGAGTGAGGCGCCCATTCGCCGCAGCGGTCCCACGATCCGGTCCATTGGCCTGGCCAGGAGCTGGGGATCGCCGGTAA
>VAYC01000117.1 GCA_005885025.1 Actinomycetota bacterium
GCCTTGACGCGCCCGATGTATCGAGCGGGATTGGTGTCGCGTTCGTCCCTGCTGAAGAGCGTGTACGCGCAGCTCGTCTACCTGCTGCTGGGGGCGGACGAGAAAAAGATGGACCGGCTGAAGGAGAGCATGCTGGCCCTCACCCGCGGATGGGAACGCGATCAGGTCGATAGCATCATCCGCGAGGCGCTGTCCGAGCTCGATCCCTACATCTACCTCGAAGCGCTCGACCTGATGGAGCTACACCGCGCGTTGGGGCGGAAGGTGTTCCTGGTCTCCTCGGCGGTCGAGGATGTCGTGCGGCCGCTCGCCGAGCGGCTGGGCGAGGTAGAGGTGATCGCCACGAGAGTCAAGATCGAGGATGGCCGCTACACGGGCGAGCTCGACTTCTACTGCTTCCGGGAGAACAAGGCCGTGGCGATCCGGGAGATCGCCGAGCGTGAAGGCATCGATCTGGCCGGCTCATACGCCTATTCGGACTCGGCCACCGACACCCCCATGCTCGAGGCGGTGGGGCATCCCGCAGCCGTGAACCCGGATCGAGAGCTTCGCCGCGAGGCCGAGAAGAGGGGCTGGCAGATCAGGGACTTCCGTCGTCCCGTTCGGCTGAGGCAGCGGTTGCCGCAGGTTCGGGCGCCTTCGCCCGGAGCGGCCGCCGTGGCAGCCTCGGCCGTGGTCGCTGCCATCCTCGGCTGGCTCTATTTCCGTCGCATGTCGGCCCAGCGCCGGGACGACTAGCCTGGCGAACGGGAGCGGAACCGATGAAGATCAGTCGTTCTCGCCTCTCTTGCCCTTTTCACTGAGCCAACCGGGCTGCCAATCGTTCGGCGCGGTTCGCTGCTTCCGGGATGAGGCCCACGGTGAGCTCGCCCATGATGGCCAACAGCTCGGTCTCAACGCCGGGAGTGAGCCGCCCGCGGCCGTCGAGCGCTCCCGAGACCAGCCCGTGCAGGCGCTCGACGGCCCGGTCCAGCCGGGCCACAGCCGGATCGTCCGGAAGAGGCACGGGAACGACGGCCGCTTCCTCCGTGGCCATGTCGTCCTCGTCCCCGCCTCCTGCCCTCCGCTGTCGCCGCCAGGCTGCGAGGTCCGCCACTTCATTCATGACTGGATCGTAGCGGCGACCTCTGACATGCCCTGACCTGCGACGATGGAGTGCCCACCCTCTAGAATCCGCACGATGAGTGGCCAGGAGAGCAGAGCAAGCGGAGCCGCCCGGCCCCCGTCGGAGGAAGGGCAGCTGGACTCGCGCCTCGTCGCCGAGGTACTCGCCGCGCTGGCGTACGGCGAACAGCGCGGCGCCCGTAGGTCGCAGCAGAGCGTGGGTCTGGCCCCCGACGGCCGGTCCAAGACCGAGCAGCAGGCCGTCGCGGACCGGGAGCGGCGGAACTGGGAGCTGATCGAGGCCCGGTTCCGCGAGCTCGGTGACGAGACGCTCACCGACCTTTTCCGTCCCTACTTCGACGCGTTCTTCGAGCACACCGAGCCGAGTGACTGGGTGGAGGCCCAGACCTTCCACTACGTGGGAGACGCTCTCGTCTCCGACTTCGCCGACGCCCTGGTCCCGCTGCTGGATCGGGTATCAGCCGAAGTGGTCGGGCGAGCGTTGGGGGACCGAGAGGCGCAAGAGAGCTTCGCCCTGGACGAGCTGACCCGCGCCATGGAGCGCGACCCCGATGTGAAGGAGCGGATCCGCCACTACGCGCAGATCGTCGTGGGCGAGGCGTTCACGCAGACCGGCCGGGCGCTGGACGCGACTCGAGGACTGCGCGCGCTGCTCGGCGGAGACGAGGCGGGCAAGCGTTTCATCCTTTCGCTCTTGGGCCGCCACCGACATCGCTTGGACCGTCTGGGGATCGAACCGGTCGAGCCCGACTGAAAAACGAGATGCGCCATGTTCGGCGCGTCGCTCGGCATCCGCTGCTAGGTGCTGACTCGAATCCCCCGAACGGCGGCGAAGCCCCGGGTTGGCCGCCATCGGAAATCCCCTCGGCGGCCGATTGCCCGAGCCGGCCCCAGCCGCTAGCCTTCACATGCTCGATCCGACCGCGCGACCCAAGTCCTCCGAGCGCGGCGCAAGCCCCCTGGTTCGTCCCTTCCCACTCGATGCTTCCTCGAGCCTGTGCCTTCCCTGCGCATTTCCCCCGGTACGAGTGATCGTCGACGAAGGGAGAAGTTCAGTGATGGAGAGGGCCGAGGCGAACGGAAACGCTCTCAGCGCCGAGGGGAGCAAGACCGCGGGCAATTTGGTTGGGGACGGGGCGTTGGTCGATGCCGATGGATCGAGGAGCCGCTCTACAGTTGGCCTTCAGTCGACTTACGCTTGGTCGGTTCACGACCAACGACCGCGCACTGGACGCTCGATCCAGGCTCGGGCACTCCTCGCGATCGCGGACCTCGGCCTTCACCAGGAGGTCCTGGACTTCCTGGAACGGGATCCACGGGTGTCGGTGGTCGGGGCCGTCACCCAGCCGGACGCCTTGCTTCGCCTGGCCAACACGGCACCAGACGCCACGGTGGTCTGTCCTGCGATCGCCCGGGCCCTTCGCCACCCAGCAGCCAACGGTCGCGCTCCCAGTCTCTTGGTCGTGGCAGAGGAGATGACCGTCCCGGTGCTTCGAGAATCCATCGAGGCCGGGGCGAGGGCAGTGTTCGCGTGGCCGGCTGAACGCCAGGAGCTGGTCCGGACGATCGTGGCGGTGCCGCGAGAGCGCCGGGTGAGCCCGTCCGGGCGAGGAAAGGTGATCGCCGTCTTCGGGCCGCGAGGCGGAAGTGGGACGACGTTCGTGGCATGCCATCTGATCGCTGCCCTAACCGACCAGGGACGGAAGTGCGTCCTCGTAGATCTCGACGGAAGCTTCGCCGATGTCACGATTGCACTGGGAATCGACGATTCAAAGGACGTTCGAACCGCGGCTGACCTTCTCCCTGTTATGGATGAGATGTCGGCAGACCACATCGAGGATGCACTCTTCCGGCACCCTGCAGGGTTCGCCGTGTTGCTGGCCCCGGCGGATTCGTCCACAAGCTCGACTCTTGTCCCCGAGCTCTACGAGGCCGCGATCACCCAGCTGGCCCCGAAATACGAAGCGGTCATCTTGCATGTTCCGCGTTCTCTCGATGGCATTGCCCGGGTCGGGTTGAGCCTCGCGGACGAGGTCGTCTTGCTCGTGGCGCCCGACGTGTTCTCGCTTCATTCGGCACGGCGCGCCATCGACGCCCTCGGCCTCGACGAGCCGTCGGGTCGGTGCAAGGTCGTCATCAATCCGCTGGTTCGAGGTGCCGTCGGCGCCGCCGAAGTGGAGGGCGCACTGGGAATTCGTCCGGCGACCGCGATTCGGTTCGACGCGACCGTTGGTCGCCTCCAGGATCGAGGTGAACTCCTGCCCTCCCGGTCACGAGGCGCCGGGCGTGACGTTCGCACGCTGGCGCAGATGCTCCTGCCCATCCCCTTGACCCTCGGGCCCGAGAAGGCGTGAGGCACCGTCATGGCGGTTGACTCGCGAGACGTCGGCGCCCGGGTTCGCAGCAGGCTGCTCGGGCCGGCCGGGGCGGACCTAGACACTTTGAGCCCACCCGAGCGACGCCTCCGGGTGCGGGACGAGGTGATGACGGTCCTGAAGGAAGCTCGAATGATCCTCCCGTCGAGCGTTGTGACTCAGGTGGTGAACCAGGTATCCGATGAAGTCGTCGGCCTCGGACCGATCGAGCGCTTGCTCAAAGACCCGGAGGTCAGCGAGGTCATGGTCAACGGGGCCGACGACGTGTACGTGGAGCGGAAGGGGCGGGTCGAAAGGGTAGACGGCCTGGTTTTTGAGGGGGAGGGCCAGGTCTTCCACCTGATCGAGCGCATCGTGTCACCGCTTGGTCTGAGGGTCGACGAGTCGTCACCGTATGTGGACGCCCGGCTCCCGGACGGTTCGCGGGTCAACGCGATCATCCCGCCTCTTTCGCTCTGCGGTCCAGTGGTAACCATCCGCAAATTCACCCTCAGACCCTTCACCCCTGAGGACTTGGTCGAGACGGGCACGCTGACCGAGGCGATGATGCAGTTTCTCGGGGCTTGCGTTCGAGGCAAGGCCAACATCCTCGTGTCGGGTGGAACAGGCGCCGGCAAGACATCTCTGCTCGGCGTGCTCTCCTCCTTCGTGCCGGTCGGCGAGCGGCTGATCACGATCGAGGACGCGGCCGAACTTCGTCTATCGCAGCCTCACGTCATCTCACTCGAGGCACGCCCTCCGAACGTCGAGGGAGCAGGCGAAGTTACCGTGCGGGCTCTGGTTCGCAACGCCCTTCGAATGCGCCCCGACCGGATCATCGTGGGGGAGGTCCGCGGCGGCGAAGCGTTGGACATGCTCCAGGCCATGAACACCGGCCACGAAGGCTCGTTGTCCACGGCGCACGCGAACTCGCCACGAGATCTGCTGTCCCGGCTCGAGACCATGGCGCTCATGTCGGACGTCGAACTACCTGTGTCCCACGTCCGGGAACAGATCGCCGGCGCGCTCGACCTCATCGTGCACATGAGCCGGATGCCGGACGGGAGCCGAGTCGTGGCTCGGATCTCTGCGGTGGAGGGTCTTCGGTCCGAGTCCGTGTTGCTAGAAGACATCTTCGCCTGGCGCCGGGGACCTCAGCCTGGATTGGAGGCCACGGGCATGCTCCCCTCGATCC
>VAYC01000118.1 GCA_005885025.1 Actinomycetota bacterium
CACCGCGTTGATGAAGGCCCCGTACCTGAACACGCTGCCATTCACCGTGAACGTCAGCGCGGAGAAGTCGTGCTGGCCGAAAATGGCCGCGATCACCGGCGTGATCAGGTCGTCCACCAGCGCCGTGATCACAGCCCCGAAGGCGATCCCGATGACCACGCCCACCGCCAGGTCCACAACGTTGCCGCGGAGCAGGAACTGCTTGAAGTCCTTCACCATCTCCCCTCCCTCGGGTCGAGTCCGTCCTGGCGAAGGCTAGTGGGAAATCCAGCCGGGAATCCACATCGGCCATACAATCGGGCTCCCAATGAGCGAGATCGAAGCGGTTCTGGCGCGAGAGATCCTCGACTCCCGTGGCAACCCCACGGTGGAGGTCGAGGTCCTCCTGGCCGACGGCAGTGTGGGGCGAGCCGCGGTCCCGTCCGGCGCCTCCACCGGAGTGCACGAGGCGCTTGAGCTGCGCGACGGCGACGGTTCCAGGTTCGGCGGCAGGGGTGTCCTGCGAGCGGTTCGGAACGTGGAGGAGGAGATCGGACCGGAGCTCGAAGAGATGGACGCGCTGGACCAGCGGGCCATCGATCGGACGCTGGTGAACCTGGACGGGACGCCGGAGAAGGGCCGTCTGGGAGCCAACGCCATCCTCGGCGTGTCGCTGGCCGTCGCAAAGGCAGCGGCCGATTCCCTGGGGCTGCCGCTGTACCGCTACCTGGGTGGCCCCAACGCGCACCTCTTGCCTGTCCCCCTGATGAACGTGATCAACGGCGGCATGCACGCCGACAACGACCTCGAGATCCAGGAGTTCATGCTGGTCCCCGTGGGGGCCGCTTCGTTCGGCGAAGGCCTGCGGTGGGGCACCGAGGTGTTCCAGGCGCTCAAGGCCACCCTCAGGGAGAAAGGCCTGGGGGCGGCGGGGGGCGACGAGGGTGGCTTCGCTCCTCGCCTGGGGACCGCCCGCGAGGCCCTCGACCTCCTGATCGACGCCATCGGACGAGCAGGACTGGAACCCGGTCTGGAGATCGCGCTCGCGATCGATACAGCGGCATCCGAGCTCTTCCAGGACGAGGCTTACCACCTCGAGGGTCGGTCGCGCACTGCCGTCGACATGATCGAGTTCTACACAGAGCTCCTGGACGCCTACCCCATCGTCTCCATAGAGGACCCGCTGGCCGAGGACGATTGGGACGGGTGGCTCGCCGTCACCGAAGCCCTCGAGGAGCGCGTGCAGATCGTCGGGGACGACTTGTTCGTGACCAACCTGGAGCGCCTGGAGCGAGGGGTCGAGGAGGGGGCCGGGAACGCCATCCTGGTCAAGTTGAACCAGATCGGCACCCTGACCGAGACGCTGGACGTGGTCCGCGTCGCCAAGGAGGCTTCCTACGGCGTGGTGATCAGCCATCGCTCGGGCGAGACCGAGGACACGACGATCGCCGACCTTGCCATTGCCACCAACGCCGGCCAGATCAAGGCGGGGGCGCCCTCCCGTGGCGAGCGGACCGCCAAGTACAACCAGCTCCTGCGGATCGAGGAGGAGCTCGGGGACATGGCTCGGTACGCGGGCCGGCAGCCCTACGGCCGCCTCCCCGTGGGAGGGGCGGAAGAGGAGGAGGAGGAAGCGTGAGCGGGGCGGCGGTTACTGCTCACGCTCGGCGGCACATCCGGTTCACGCCGCGGGCGGCCATGCTGGCGCTGGTGGTCACGGCTCTCCTCTTCTATCTCGTGGTCCCCGTTCGCGCCTACGTGACCCAACGCCAACGGTTGGACCGGCTGCAGCGCCAGACCCAGGTCCTCCAGCAGCAGAACGCCAAGCTCGAGCGGCAAGTCGCACAACTGCATGACCCCGCCTATATCGAGCGGATCGCCCGAGAGTGCCTGGGCATGGTGAAGAAGGGGGAGATCGGCTTCATCGTGGTGCCACGAACGGGGCCTCCCCAGCCCGCGAACTGCTAGGCCGATCCGGGGCTTCGGCCCGCCGCGCGCGGGGTACGCTCTCGTGGCGGACATGGACATTCAGCCGACGCTTCGCAAGATCGACGACTTCCAGCAACGAAGACGCTGGCTGGCGTTCCCCTTCGCGGTGTTCAAGAAGTTCGGTGATGACCAGGCCGGCAACCTGGCGGCCCTCATCGCGTACTACGGATTCTTCTCGATGTTCCCACTGCTGCTGACCTTCGTCAGTGTCCTCGGGCTGGTGCTGCGGGGCCACAAGGGGCTCCAGGACAGCATCGTGCACTCCGCGCTTCGGGACTTCCCGGTGATCGGGGATCAGATCGCGAGGAACATCCACTCGATCTCCGGAAACGGCGTGGCGCTTGCCATCGGCATCGTCGGCACGCTGTGGGCCGGCATGGGAGTGACCCAGGCCGCCCAGAACGCCATGAACAAGATCTGGGACGTGCCCAGGAAGGAGTGGCCGAACTTCTTCAAGTCGCGCCTCCGCGGGCTGCTGATGCTAGCCATCCTGGGGACGCTGACGATCGGGGCCACGTTCATGTCAGGCCTGAGCACGTCGGGAGGGCCCGCCGCGGTGATGGCGGTGCTCGGGATCGCGGGTTCGCTGCTCCTGAACCTCGCACTGTTCCTGCTTGCGTACCGGGTCCTGACCGTCCGCCACCTGCATCGGGGTGACGTCTTCCCGGGGGCCGCCCTGGCCGCCGTGATCTGGACGGCGATGCAGGGCCTGGGCGGCTATTACGTCACCCACCAGCTCAAGAACGCCAGCAACGTGTACGGGACGTTCGCCCTGGTCATCGGGCTCCTCGTGTGGTTGTACCTGGGCGCGCAGATCACGCTGTTGGCGGCCGAGATCAACGTGGTGCGCGTGAACGGGCTGTGGCCGCGGAGCATCCTCCAGAAGCCTCCGCTGGCAGAGGCCGACCGGCGGACCATGACGAGAGGCGCGAAGGTCGAGGAACGGGTCCACGAGGAGGACGTCTCCGTTTCGTTCGACGAGGGCGCGAGCGAGTCTCGAAGAGCCGGCAATCCGGGTACCAGCGGCGACCCCAGAATCTCCGTTGCCCCGGACTCCGCCAAGCCCGAGGCGTAGGCCTACTCGTACCCGATCGCCGTCAGCACGTCGAGCTTCGCCGCCCGCCGGGCCGGGAAGACGGCTGCCCACACGCCGAAGATGCCAGCCACCAGGATGTAGACGATCAACTGGCCCCCAGGGATGGCGAGGACGGTGATGCCTTGGTCGTGGAGCGCTTGGACCATCGCCCAGCCGAAGAACAGGCCCACCGCCGTGCCGAGCAACGCGCCGAACACCGCGATGATCACCGACTCCCACCTGATCATCGTGCGAACCTGCCGGCGCTGGATGCCCACCGCGCGGAGGAGCCCGATCTCTCGGGTCCGCTCGTAGATCGACAAGGCGAGGGTGTTCACGATGCCGACGAAGGCGATGAGGATGGCCAGGAACAGCAACGCGCTGACCAGCCCGAGGAGTTGGTTGATCTGGTTCGCCTGGCTCTGTCTGAACTCGGCCTGGTTCTCGAGCTGAACGTTCGGGAACGCCTTGGCCACCCGCGCCGCAGCGGCCTTCGCCTCCCTCTGGTTGGTCCCGGGTGCGGCCTTGGCCAGGACGACGATGTCGAGCTGCTCGACGAAGTCCTTCTGATAGGTGGGCAGTGAGACTATGAAGTCTCCGAGGATCCGGTTGTCCGTGTAGATGCCGACGATCTTCAGGTCCTGCCTTCCCGTGCGAGCGAACTCGGCCGGGACCGTGTCCCCGACCGTCCAGCCGTGAGAGTTGGCGGTGTCCTTGAACACCAGCACGTCCCCGTCTCCCAGATCCGAGAGGCTGCCGGTCTGCATGCTCACCTGCACCGTGCTGCTCAGGCTGTCGACGTTCACGCCCTGAAGCTGCGCGGCCTTCCCGTCCAGCCCGAACGTGCCCTGCCGGAATTCGGTGACCGCGGCGAAGGCCGGCTCGGAGCGCAGCCGGGCGGCCACGTCCTGGCTGAACCCGGTGAACTGGTTCGTGGACACGATGTAGTCCGCCTTGAGGGTCTCCTCGAGGATCCTGTTGGACGAGGCCTTGATCGACTGAGCGAAGACGCTGACGAAGGCGACCAGCCCCAGACCGATCATCAAGGCCGCGGCGGTGGAGGCGGTACGCTTCGGGTTCCGCATCGCGTTCTCTCGGCCGAGCTTCCCCGAAGTTCCTCGGAGTCGCGGCAGCGGCGCGCCCAGGAACCTTGCGACCGGTCGCACGATCAACGGGCTCAGCACCGCGACCCCGAAGAACACGGCCGCCGCTCCGAGCCCGACTCGGGCCGCCGCGTTGCTTCCGCCGCCGAACAACGCGAGCAGGAGGATCGTCGCGCCGATCACCGTGATGATCGCTCCGGTGATCGTTCGCCTCGTCGAAAACCGGAACTCCGCAGGCTGGGCCTCCCGCATCGCCGCGACGGGAGGGACACGCGAAGCTCGGATCGCCGGCATGATCGAGGAAACCAGCGTCGTCCCGACCCCCACCACGAAGGCGGCGATGACCGTTCGGGGGAGAAGCTGCAACGTGGTGCTGGGCAGGTCGATGCCGAACGCGGTGAGCAGGGCCTTCAGCCCCAATGCGAGCAGGAATCCGAACGCCAACCCGGCGATGGAAGCGAGCACGCCTACGATGAGCGCCTCGGCGACGACCGAGCGCCGGATCTGGGCGGGGCTCGCCCCGAGCGCGCGGAGCAGCGCCAGCTCCCTGGTTCGCTGCGTCACCAGGATCTGGAACGTGTTGAAGATGATGAACGCCCCGACGAAGAGCGCGATGGCGGCGAAGACCAGCAAGGCGATGTTGAAGAACGACAGGGCTTGCTTGATGTCGTCGGAGGCCTTCTGGGCGGCTTCCTCTCCGGTCTTGGCCTGGTACCCCGTCGGCAGGACCGACTGGATCCGGCCCTTCAGCTCGGTCGGGGTGACCCCGGGCTGCGCGGTCGCCTCGATGCTGTCGAACTCACCCGGAGCGTTGAACGCCTGTTGGGCGGTCCGGAGGTCGAAAGCCACCAGCGTGGCGCCCCCGAGGTTGTTCGCGCTCCCGAACCCCGCGATGCCGACGATGGTCGCCTGCATGGAGGGTCCCTGGAGCAGGACGGTCACCCGGTCGCCGACCTTCAGGTCGTGCTTTTGGGCCGTGGCGGCGTCGATGACGATCTCGCCGGCGGTCGTGGGCGGCCGGCCCTCTCGGAGCCGCAACGGGTTCAGGGCCGGATCGTTGGAC
>VAYC01000119.1:0-13549 GCA_005885025.1 Actinomycetota bacterium
GTCACGTGCCCCTCGGCCGGTCACTGCGAGGCCGTGGGGAGCTACGTGTTCGCCGACGTGATCGAGAACGTGTTCGCCTTCGGATGGGACGGCACCGCCTGGACCTTCCAGCCACAGGTCAACCCCGGTCAAGGACGGGTGAACGCGGACTACGCCGTCTCGTGCATGGGGTCCACCTCGTGCACCTCGGTCGGCACGTGGAACGACTTCGAGGGGCGGACCCGGGGACTTGCCGAGTCGTGGGATGGCACGTCCTGGACGCGGCAGCCGGTCGAGAACCCGCCGAGCTTCCAGATGTTGAACCTATACGGAGTGTCGTGCAGCTCTCCGGCCTGCGAGGCCGTCGGGGACTGGTCGACAAGCCTGAACGGCCTGCCGGCGTCCACGCTTGCCGAACGATGGGACGGCACGAGCTGGTCGATCCAGCCGACTCCGAACCCCATCGAGCCCGGAGCAGCTCGCTCAACGCGGTGGCGTGCAGCAGCTCCACGGCGTGCGTCGCCGTGGGCAGCTCCTGGGACGGCTCGGTAACCCAGACGCTGGTGGAGACGTACTCGGGCTGACAGGTAGGAGCGATCAAGGTCCTGATCGATGTCTGAAGGAGGACGCCGATGGCCGCGTGGACGACTGAGGAGCTCGACAAGATCGACGCCGCGGACGAGTTGGAGATCGCGTCGCTCCGCCGCGACGGCACGTTGCGAAACCCAACGACGATCTGGGTCGTCCGCCTTGGCGACGACCTCTACGTCCGATCCGTGAACGGGCGGACCTCCGGTTGGTTTCGCGGCACACAGGTGCGCCTCGAGGGCCGGAGCCGGGCCGGCGGCGTCGAAAAGGACGTCACCTTCGTCGACGCCGGCCCCGATGTCGGGGACCGGATCGACGCCGCATACCGCACCAAATACCGGCGCTACGCCGCGAGCATCGTCGACCACACCGTCACCGCCGAAGCGCGATCCACGACGATCAAACTCGTGCCGCGCTCAACGGGCGCATAGTTCGACGGCCACGCGAAGAGTGACGACAGGAGGGCGACCATCCAGCGGGCTTCACGTCTCGACCTGAGAGCTCTTCGTGACAGAGGCATCGCGTTCTCGCCGTGGCCGCACCACTCGAGCAAGTACGCTCGACGCCGGAATGGTGATCACGACGCCGGCTAGCAGACATGCATAGGCACTCGACGGCAGGAGTCTATGGGCCGCGCCGAGCGAGGCCGGACGAAGCTGAACTCGCCGACCTGCGCAAGCCCCACGGCGACCTGCGGAGGGTCGGCATTGATGCGACCAGCCCATATCGGTGGGCGTGCTCCGATGGACTGCCGCAACCTGATCGGCTCATTATCCACAGATGAACGTCCCTCAAAGTGGGATCTTCGCCCTGGGGACGGCCTCACACGCCTATTTGGAGTTCGAGGTAAACGATAGAGAGACAGCAGCCGCACTGGTACCGGCCGTTGCCTCACTGCGCGAGCCTCGCACCACGATGGGAGGCGTCAACCTCGTCGCTGGGTTCCGCCCCGAGCTCTGGCGAGCCGTCGCTCCCGAAGACGCGCCGGAGATGCAAGGCTTCAATCGCGACCTGGTCGGCCCGGACGGCTACATGATGCCGGCCACGCAGCACGACGCGGTTCTGTGGCTCTCCGGCAGCGCGTATGACGTGGTCTTCGACACTGCACGTGCCGCGATCACTGAAATCAGCCCAGTGGCCGGCGTCTCTGAGGAGACCTCGAGCTGGCCATACCGACACGATCGCGACCTCACCGGGTTCATCGACGGGACCGAGAACCCGAGCCTGATCGACGCCCCGGACATCGCCCTGATCCCGGAGGGAAGCCCCGGAGCGGGCGGCACGATCCTTCTACTCCAGAAGTGGAGTCACGACGCAGTCGCGTGGGAATCGCTTCCAGTTTTCCGACAGGAGCAGGTGATTGGTCGAACCAAGCTCGATAGTGTGGAACTCGACGACAGAGCACCAGAGTCTCATGTCGGGCGCACGGATCAGGAGCGGTTCGGGAAGATCTTCCGGCGCAACATGCCCTATGGGACTGTGGCCGAGCACGGGACGATGTTCGTGGGCTTCAGCGCCGACCAGCAACGCCTCGCCTCGATGCTCGAAAGCATGGTCGGACTGAGGGACAGTACTCGGGACGCCCTCACGCTCTACACGAGGCCCGTAACCGGCGCCTACTACTTCATTCCGTCAACTGAGGCCCTGCGCCAATGCATCGGTCTGTCGGGCTGAATTGGCTCCCTTGCCCGCGCTGGCAGCCGCGCGCTCCGGTGCGACTCGCCAGCTCGTAGACATCCTCGCCGTCGATCGTCTCCCGCTCGATCAGGACGTTGGTGACCTTGCCGAGCACGTCGCGGTGTCGAGTTGTGATCTCGGCCGGGGCTGCCTAGGGTGGGCCGGGGCCGCTCGAGGACTTCCCGCGAGCGACCCCTCCTGAAGCGCCGTCCAACGGCCCACGAGGTGGAGGAGGGATAACATGAAGAATAAGCAGAGCGCGCCGGTCACCGAGCACGAAGCCCAGCAGGTGCAACGCGCGAACGCCGCCGGGAACGTGCCCGTCGTGTTCGTCCACGGCTTGTGGCTTCTGCCCAGCAGCTGGGATCGGTGGGCTGAGCTCTTCGAGAAGAACGGGTACACGGCGCTGACGCCAGGCTGGCCCGATGACCCCGAGACGGTAGCGGAAGCCAAGGCGCATCCCGAGGTCTTCGCCAACAAGTCGGTGGGTCAGGTGGCGGATCACTTCGAGGACGTCATCCGTGGGCTGGACAAGAAGCCGGCCATCATCGGTCACTCCTTCGGAGGACTCCTAGCCCAGATCCTCGCGGGTCGCGGGCTGGCGGCGGTGTCGGTGGCGATAGACCCGGCCCCGTTCCGAGGCGTGCTACCGCTGCCGATCTCGTCGTTGAGAGCGGCATCGCCGGCACTCCGCAACCCAGCGAACATCCATCGAGCCGTGCCGCTCACCTACGAGCAGTTCCGGTACGCCTTCGCCAATGCGGTGAGCGAGGACGAGGCCAAGGAGCTGTACGAGACCTATGCCGTGCCGACCCCAGGCGAACCGCTCTTCCAAGCCGCGGCGGCCAACCTCAACCCGTGGACAGAAGCGAAGGTCGATACCAAGAATCCCGAAAGGGGGCCTCTGCTCATCATGGACGGCGAAAAGGACCACACGGTCCCATGGGCCATCGCGAACGCCTCCTACAAGCGCCAGGCGCGCAACCAAGCCGTGACCGAGATCGTCAAGGTCCCAAACCGCGGACACGCACTGACGATCGACAGCGGATGGCGCGAGGTCGCCGACGTCGCCCTCGCGTTCGTCCAGAAGCACGGCCCGAAATCCGCATGATCGGAGACGACGATCTGGGTCGTCGGGACTGATCTCGGGGTCGGGTCGGATCCCCGCGACCTCCTCGAGTGTGACCCGGTAGCCGATGATGCCGTAGCCGCAGGAAATGAGGAGCAAAATACACCGCCCGTCGGGACTGGTACTTTGCCGGGGCGCTCAGAAAAGTCGTTCTGACTACCGGATGGTGTCCGTCGCACCGCCCTGACAGGCAATCTTCATGCCTCATGCGAGCGTGACGGGATCGCCGCGACGTACGGTGCCGCCCCTGGCCACCGAGGCATACACGCCGACGTTCACGCCATTGTGTTGGGCAGCCGCTCGAAGGATCCCCGAATCCTTCGGCAGGTCCCCCTGCGGTAAGGTGATCATCACGCAGCGAGCACAAGGCCCGGTGATCGCGAGACGAACCTCGTCGCCGATCGCGACGGTGTGACCGATCCAGTCGTTCTCCACGAATCCCTGCTCTTCCGGCCGCGTCGACACGACGATGTTCGGCCGGAAGCGCCGAACCTCGAAGCGTCCCTCCGGATAAAGCGCACGCAGACGATCGATCGTCGCCGTCGTGAGCAAGTGGAGGACGGCAATATCGAAGAACGTCCCGGCGGGGAGCTCGAAGTCGGTCACCGTGTCCCTGTAGTCGAGACCGGCCATATCCGGCCAGTACTCCTCAGCCGTCGCGCCCGGGGACCCCACGCCAGGCGGCACTTCCTCAAGCGCAACATCACGAGCGAACGCCTGCGAGAGCACCTGCGTCAGATCACCCTGCTGGTTCGTCACGACGGTCCCATCAGGAAGGGTGATGCGAACCGCGGGAATCTTCGACCCCGTCTGCGGAGGCTCCACGTAGGCGGCCCGAAAGTCGAAGAAGTTGCCCCACTTCCTCGGGTTCTTTGCGCCCCCGATCTTTCCGGTCGCACGATCCACAACCGCGAACTGTCGATCCCCGAGGAGCCCTCGTTCCGTCACCTCCGCAGCGTTCAACTCCTCCCCCATCATCGACTTCACCGGATAGCGCCAGAGCGCGCCAACTGAAGCGCCCTGAATTCGTGAAGGAGACGAATGCGACGGATTCGTTTCCATGCTGTCCTCCCGACTCCCAGCTAATCGCCAACTCCAGGCTCCCGCCGGAGAGTGCTCGTGTCAAGGCGATGAGGCGCGCCAGACTCCGAGGCGATTTGGACGGAAGAGGCTGCCCCGCTAGCGGTTTGCCAGACCGTTGCTTCAGAGTGACACGAATCAATTGGTCTCATACAGGAGTGCTACAGTCAGCCAGCCCCTAGTCTTTGAAAGCATCGGATGGATGCGCGAACCGGGGAAGGGGGACTCCAATGAATCAACCAATCAAAGGCGATGCACAGGACCTCTTCCCGACCGAGACGGCTGGGCTCTCGGAAGCCTCAACCCCAAGCGTCGTCCCGCTACAGGACGGCGAGCGCCTCAACCTCAGGATCGGCCCTGTCCGAAAGACTATCCAGGGTGCCGACGTCCGCATGCTCGCCTACAACGATTCGATTCCCGGTCCGACCCTGCATGTCCATCAAGGATCGGAGGTCACCGTCCAGGTGACCAACGACGGTCCCATCGACACGACGGTGCACTGGCACGGCCTGCGCTTGGAGAACCGATTCGACGGGGTCCCGCACGAGACCCAGGAGCCCATCCCGGTCGGAGGAACGTTTACCTACAAGATCCAGTTCCCCGACGCAGGGTTCTACTGGTATCACCCCCACGTCCGTGAGGACTTCGGTCAGGAGATGGGCCTCTACGGCACGATCGTCGTGGAGCCCTCCGCCCCGTCGTACTGGCCCCCAGTCGATCGGCAGCTGACCCTCACCCTCGATGACCTCCTGATCGAGGACGGGCGCATCGCGCCGTTCCACCGCTCGGGACCCAACTACACTGCGATGGGTCGGTTCGGCAACGTCATGCTGATCGACGGTGAGACGGAGTTCGCCGGCGAGGCGGCTCTGGGAGAGGTTGTGCGTCTCTACCTCGTGAACACGGCAAACACCCGGATCTTCAACTTCGCCCTTCGCAGCGCTCGAATGAAGCTCGTCGGTGGCGACAGCGGTCGGTACGAGCGCGAGATGTTCGTCGACGAGGTGATGCTCGCGCCATCCGAGCGGGCGGTCATCGACGTGAAATTCGACACGCCGGGGAAGGTGCGGCTGGAGCATCGGACCCCGGATCGCGTCTACGACCTCGGAGCGTTCTCGGCCTCCGGGACAGCTAGGAGCGCCGCTGCGACCCCGCACTCACCACGGAGCACCAGTCGGTCGGACACGACCTCGACCGAGAGCCCGACAAGGTCCTCGCGTTCTTCTCCCGCATGCCCCTCCTCTATGGCAAAGAGGACGCAGCCGCTTCCGAGTACGTCTGCCCTATGCACCCAGAAGTCACCGCCTCCGAGCCGGGGACGTGCCCCAAGTGCGGGATGAAGCTGGTTGCGTCTGATGCGCCACAGGTATCTGTCCAGGAGTCCCAGGAACAGGTCGGCCACGAACACGGCGCGCACGATCACGGCGACGGCCTCGAGTGGGAGGACCTGATGCCGGAGATCAACCGGGCATCCGACCCCAGCAACATGTTCTGGCAGCTCATCGACCGGGAGACGGGGGCGGAGAACAGCGCCATCTCCTGGGCGTTCACCGTCGGCGACCGGGTCAAGATCCGCCTGGTCAACGAGATGGCATCGGATCACCCAATGCACCATCCGTTTCACATCCACGGAGCCGGCCGCTTCTTGATCCTATCGAGGGACGGAAAGCCGGAACCCAATCTGGTATGGAAGGACACGGTCCTTGTGCGCTCCGGTCAGACTGTTGACATCCTGCTGGACGTCTCGAACCCCGGGCTGTGGATGGCCCACTGTCACATCGCCGAACACATCCAGAGCGGAATGATGTTCACCTTCAACGTGGCTAGACCCGATCCTTCGGGGAAGCCCGCCGCCGCCCCGGAAGCACTCGGCGTCGAGTCGACACCATGATGCCCGAGGGTGACGCGCCACTCGACGTCGTGGTTGTCGGCTTCGTAAGCGAGGATGCTACCTTCATTCCAGAGACCGTGGCTGCGTCAGCGGCGGATAAGCCTCAGCCCTCTACGCCATCAGGCTCCGGCCTCATGGCAACGGAGGCCCGGCCGCACCCGACCTCTTCGCACTCGCCTTGATGCAGGTATCACCAGAGCCGGAGATCCGGGACGGACCCGCTCCAACTAACCAGCAGTCCACGCGTGCAGCCGTCTTTTGGGGCGTGGTCGTCGGCGGAATCCAAGCCGCGTCGCCACTCGCGGTCTGGTGGCTCACTCCGGCGACGGTCTACGCTCTGGGGCTCGTCCTGATCGTGGCCGTCTACATTGGCTTCGCGGTGGCTGACGGTCGGAAACAGATCATCGCAGTCGAGTGCTGTGTCGCAGCGACCTTTGTGGTGCTTGCCGCTGCGGCAGTTACCGGACCAGCCTGGCTCCTCGTGCTCGGCTACGCGGGCCACGGGGTGAAGGATCTGTGGCAGCACCGGCGACGATACGTTACCCAGACTCGTTGGTGGCCCCCCTTCTGTCTGGTAGTGGACTGGATTGTCGCTCTCGTCATCGCCCTGGAGATCGCCGCCGGAGTCCACCTTCACCAATAGGCAGGAAACCGACCGAGTGGGCGATTACATCAACGTGAGCGGGCTTCGGACGTACTGCGAGGTTACGCGGCGCAGGCCCCGCCCGCGCTCCTCCTCCAAGGCGGGGGAGTGGCTCTCGCCAAGCCCGCTCGTTTGGTGTTTCATGCCCCGATCGAGTCCTCCGGAGGGATCGTGCGCTCGCTCCGTGCACCCGTCGCCGTCGCCTTGACCATTCTGGTCGCCACCGGCCCTGCGGCCGGAGCCGCAACCGGTCGGCGGGAGCCGGACAGGTCCGTGTTCGGACCTCGCAACGTGAACGTGAGCCGGCTCACCAGTAACCAGGCCGAGACCTCGGTCGCCATCAACCCGACCGACCCGGAGAACATCGTGGTCACCTCGAACCTGGCCACCTTCCGAGGACTGCTGGAGGCCTACAGCAGCGACGGGGGGGCCACGTGGAAGACCCAAATCATCGCCAACGGAGACGACCTCGGCTTGGCGTGCTGTGACTCGAGCTTGGCCTTCGACTCTTACGGGAACCTGTTCCTGACCTACCTGGTCCTCACCGGCTTCCACCTGCCGGTTGCCCTGTCCACTGATGGAGGCCAGGCCTTCCACGTGATCGACACGATCCTGCCAAAGGGCGGGGCGAAAGGATCGCTTCCCGGGAGGTCGCGGGTCAGCTTTCCCGACCAACCGACCATCGCCACCGGGCCTGGGAGCGTATGGGTCACCTACACGGGAGGATCGAGGATCCAGGCGGCGGGCGCTGAGGTGAGGGGATTCGGGCAGGTCGGTCGCTTCACTGAGCCCGAGGTGGCCGTTGGATCGAACCGGGGCCATTTCGGCGACATCGCCGTCGGCCCCGACGGGCAGGTGCTCGTCGTCTACCAGGATGCCTCGGGCGAGGGACCCGGGAAGATCTACACGGACCTCGACCCCGACGGCCTGGGCCCGGCCGGATTCGATCGAGCACGCTTCGCGACTACCACGAACGTCGGCGACTACGACGTCATACCGGCAGCCGCCGAAGTCACCGTCGACGCCGAGACAGGGCTGGCTTGGGACCGCACCGCAGGCACACACCGGGGTCGCGTCTACCTCTTGTGGACCCAAGAAGCGCCCGACGAAAGCAACGACCTCGACGTACTCGTTCAGTTCTCCGACGACAGCGGTTTGACCTGGAGCCCGCCGGTTCGGGTCAACGACGACGCCAGCACGAACAGCCAGTTCGACCCGAAGATCGCCCTCGATCAGACCACCGGGAACGTGGCCGTCTCCTGGTACGACTGCCGCAACGACCTCGGAACGGGGCTTCCGGGGGACACCAACGGCGTCCCCAACGACGACGCCATGATCTACGCCTCAGTAAGCGTTGACGGCGGCCACTCCTTTCGTCGGAACATCCGCCTGGCGGCTGCCGTGTCGAACTCGGCGGATGCCCTGTGGTCATTGGACTTCGGCGACTACGAGGGCCTCGCATTCGAGGCCGGCAGCTTCTATCCGGTGTGGGCTGACCGGCTCGGGTGCGGGTCGGCCAGCCGACCGGATAGACTCCAGCCCACGTGCCGGTCGGTACCTGGGCCTGTCGCGAGTGATCGCTACCGCGCCGCGGTGCCCCGGCAGGAATCGAACCTGGAGACACACGATTTGCAGGGTCGTTGCCTCGTACCTTCCGGGTCGGACCAGTAAATTCAGCAGGTCATGCTGCGCCGAGCTTCGCGGCCATGAGCGCCTAAGTAACCCTTGACCAGCCCCTCTACTTTGACGGCCAATACCCTACGGGGGTAGCGTAGGAGAAAAAAGCGGCAAAGCGGAGGAGGCCAGTGTGCGCGGTTACTACGAAAACAAGACAGACATCCTTGGGCGGCTTCGCAAGATCGAGGGCCAGCTTCGAGGTCTGCAGCGTCTGGTGGAGGAGGACACGTACTGCATCGACATCATGACGCAGATTTCCGCTGCCCAGTCGGGGTTGCGCAAGGTGGCCGTTCGGCTCCTCGATGACCACATCCATCACTGCGTCGCCGAAAGCATCTCCAGTGGAGACGACGCCGGCACCAAGATCAGCGAGGCCACGGCAGCCGTAGAGCGACTGCTCAAGGCCTAAGGGGGCTGGGGGGTCCGATGACGATCAAACCGCGAAACCACCTCGAACACGGCGCCATGCACGGCCGCGGGCCGAGCGACCATCCCGAGCACACAGGCCACGGCGGGCACGGCGGGCACGGCGATCATGCGGCGATGTTCCGCGACCGCCTCTGGTGGACGCTGGCGCTGGCCGTCCCAGTGGTGGTCTACAGCGAGATGTTCCAGCGACTACTCGGGTACGCGGCGCCGAGGTTCCCAGGCAGCGGTTGGGTGTCCCCGATCCTAGGCACGGCCATCTTCTTCTACGGCGGCTGGCCCTTCCTGAGCGGTGCAGTCAGTGAGCTGCGCCGCCGACAGCCGGGCATGATGCTATTGATCGGCCTGGCAATCACCGTGGCCTTCATCGCCAGCTGGGCCACCAAGCTGGGCACGGTCGACCTGGACTTCTGGTGGGAGCTGGCAGCCCTGATCGCGGTCATGCTGCTCGGCCACTGGCTCGAGATGCGGGCCGTGGGCCAGGCGAGCGGCGCGCTGGAAGCTCTGGCCGCCCTCCTGCCCGACCAAGCCGAACGGGTCACCGAACAGGGCCTCGAGACGGTCTCGCTCGGTGAGCTCCGTTTGGGCGACATCGTTCTCGTTCGGCCGGGAGCCCGCGTGCCCGCCGATGGCGAGATCATGGAGGGCTCGGCGGAGCTCGACGAGTCGATGGTCACCGGCGAGTCCCGACCGGTTCCGAAATCGGTGGGCGACCGGGTCGTGGCCGGGACGGTGGCCACAGACTCGGCCATCCGGGTCAGAGTGACCGCCGTCGGCGAGGACACCGCCCTTGCTGGTATCCGCCGGTTGGTGGAGGAGGCCCAGCAGTCCCGGTCACGAGCTCAGGCGCTCGCAGACCGGGCGGCCGCGATCCTCTTCTACGTAGCCACCAGCACTGGCATCATCACCTACATTGTGTGGTCGCTGCTCGGCGACCAAAGGGACGCTATCGAGCGAACGGTCACTGTCCTGGTCATCGCCTGCCCCCATGCCCTGGGGCTGGCCATTCCCCTGGTGATCTCGATCTCGACCTCCCTGGCCGCTCGCAGCGGCATCTTGGTCAAGGACCGGCTGGCGCTGGAGCGGATGCGACTAGTCGACGTGGTGGTGTTCGACAAGACCGGCACACTTACAACGGGGAAGCCGTCGGTCATGGATTTGGTCGCCATCGACGGAGACCGAGACGCGGTCCTCCGCTTGGCCGCCGCAGTCGAGGCCGATAGCGAACACCCGCTGGCTAAAGCGATCGTGACTGCCGCTCAGAACCTCCGTCCGATCCTACTGGCTAAGGATTTCCGGTCCCTTACCGGACGCGGGGTCGAGGCCAACGTTGACGGCGGTCGCGTGGCGGTCGCTGGGCCCTCCCTTCTTCGAGAGCGGTCGCTTCAGGTGCCAGCGGACCTGGTGGCATCGGTCAAGGAGTGGCAGGGAAGGGGCGCCACCGTCCTCTACGTGCTCGAGGATGACCAGGTCGTAGGGGCTTTGGCGCTGGCAGACGAGATCCGGCCCGAATCCAGGCAAGCCGTCCAGGAGCTTCAGAAGCTAGGGATCGAGGTCGCGATGATCACGGGCGACGCCCGCGAAGTGGCCGAGGCGGTCGCTTCAGCACTGGGGATCGACCAGGTCTTCGCCGAGGTGCTCCCGGAAAACAAGGACCAAGCCGTGGCGGACCTCCAAAGCCGCGGCAAGCGTGTGGCAATGGTCGGGGACGGCGTCAACGACGCTCCGGCCCTTGCTCGTGCCGACGTCGGGATAGCCATCGGTGCCGGCACGGACGTGGCCATCGAATCTGCCGGCGTCGTCCTTGTCTCGGACGACCCCCGGGCTGTGATTGACGTCATCCGGCTCTCCCAAGCCAGCTACCGCAAGATGATCCAGAACCTGGCGTGGGCTACTGGCTACAACCTGTTCGCGCTCCCCCTTGCAGCCGGGGTTCTGGCATGGGCCGGGGTCACGCTTGCTCCCGCTGTCGGAGCAATCTTGATGAGTATCTCAACCATCGTGGTCGCTCTTAACGCACAGCTCCTTCGCCGCCTGCATCTTGGCTTCGAGCAGGCCGAGACGCTGGGCAGGGAGAGTTCCCTCTATTCCGTGAGCCCGGCGATCTCGAGCAACGCCAGGAAGTGATCGGAGCCGAGGCGCTGGAGCGCACAGGACAACTTTCTTGGTGCCCCCCCAGGAATCGAACCTGCCACACACGGCTTAGGAAGCTGTTTGCCAGACCGTTGCTTCGCACCTTCCCGGGTCGGACCGGTGCTGGCCGTGTTCCGGCTAGTGGTTCCCGCGTAAGATTCCTTGAACCGTCGTTCAAGGTGCTGGCTGATCGAGGGGGCGCTGCATGGGGTGGGGCGGGGAGATCGCGATCGCTGGCGTATACGAGTCCCCCCGGCGGAAAGCCCCCGGCGTGCATCCCTTCCAGATCCAGGCTGAATGCGTGCAGGGTGCCCTTCAGGACGCCGGCCTGTCGCTGAGCGACGTCGACGGGTTCTGTTCATCGGCGAGCTCTCCTGGTGAAGGCGCCGGGTGGATGGACGTCTGCGAGGTGGCCGAATACCTCGGAATCGAGCCGACCTTCGTCGACGGGACCGATACTGGTGGAGCCGCGCCCATCGCGCAGGCCGGCCACGCCGCGACGGCCATCGCGGGCGGACTGGCCGACGTGGTCGTTGTGAGCTACGCGGGTTGTTCGTATTCCGGCGGTGCGGACTTCGACTCGCTGCCCTCGACGTGGGGGCCGTGGGCATACGAGGCGCCTTACGGCTTTACCACTGTCGCCACGTATGCCCTCGCGGCGCAGCGCCACATGCACGAGTTCGGCACTACGCCCGAGCACCTCGCTGCGATCGCCGTGCAGTGCCGGTCGAACGCTGTCTCCAACCCCCACGCACGCTTCCGGGATCCAATGACCGTGGAAGATGTCCTGGCCTCCCCGATGATCGCGGCGCCGCTGCGTCGGAACGACTGCTGCGTGGTGACCGACTCGGGCGGCGCCATCGTCCTGGTCGGAAAGGATCGGGCCGCCGATGCTCGGACCGCGCCCGTGTGGCTGCTCGGCTTCGGCGAAGCGGTGGGGGCCATGCGGACGAGCCAGATGCGCTCGTTCACCGAGACGCCCGGCGCGGCATCCGGGCGGCGGGCGTTCGCCATGGCCGGCGTCGCGCCGGGCGACATCGATTGCGCGCAGCTCTACGACAGCTTCACGATCACCGTCCTGCTCGCTCTCGAGGATCTCGGTTTCTGTTCGAAGGGCGAGGGAGGCCCGTTCGTCGAGAGCGGCGCCATCGCGCCCAGTGGATCCCTGCCCATCAACACCGATGGGGGCGGGCTGTCATCGAACCATCCCGGGCGGCGAGGGGTGTTCACGCTGATCGAATCGGTGAGGCAACTGCGCGGGCAGAGTCCGGGTGTCCAGCTTCGGGGGCCGAGCGTCGGTCTGGCGCACGGGTGTGGCGGTCAGCTCTCGGCAACGGCAACCATGATCCTCGGGGCGTGATGCCTCGATGGTGAAACCGCTCCCAGTTCTCGACGACCTGAGCCGGCCCTACTGGGAAGCAGCGCGCAAAGGCACCCTGCTCCTCCAACGATGCGCGACCTGCGGCAGGCACCAGTTCTACCCCCGGCCCTTCTGTCTCTCCTGCGCGGGTTCGGACCTCGAATGGGTGGAGGCGACGGGATCTGGCACCCTCCATACCTTCGCGGTCGTCCACCGCACCGCGGACCCGGCCTTCGCGGACGACGTGCCCTACGTCTTCGCCGTGGTCGAGCTGTCGGAGGGCCCGCGTCTGACGGTAAACGTCGTGGACACGCCGTCGGAAAGCCTGCGCTGCGACATGCGGATCCGGATCATCTTCGCCGACGTCGGCGACGACGCGGCCATTCCGAACGCGCGCGGGGACGCCTGATGGAGCCGATGTACCTCGAGGATCTCCCGGCCGGACTCCACGTGACGACGGCACGAAGGACCCTGACCGAGAGCGACATCATGACCTTCGCCGGCGTCTCGGGGGACTTCAACCCGCTCCACACCGACGAGGACTTCGTGAAGGAGCACACGCCGTTTCGAGGCCGAATCGCGCACGGCCTCTTGGTGCTGGCGATGTCGAGCGGATTGCAGAGCGAGCTCGACCGCGTTCAGAGCGTCGCCTACCTGGAAGTTCGCCGGGAGTTCGTGGCGCCGACCTACCCCGGAGACACGATCCATGCTCGATGGACCGTGGAGGAGTCTCGCCCATCCACGTCTCGCCCCGGAACGGGTGTGGTTCGGCTGCGCGTCGAGGTGGTCAACCAAGCCGGCGAGGTGGTCCAGCGTGGCACCGACCTCTGGCTGGTGGCAGCACGGCCGACGACGCCTCCCGACGGTCGGCACGCTCGAAGGGAGGGCTGATGCGGGGACTGGACGGGAAGGTCGCGGTGGTCACGGGGGCCGGGGGCGGGATCGGCTCGGCGGTCTCGCGCCGGT
>VAYC01000119.1:13607-15537 GCA_005885025.1 Actinomycetota bacterium
GCGGGCGTGGCGGAAGGGCTATCGCGATCGAACACGACGTGACACGGCGCGAGTCGTGGGAGGGCGTCGTCGCCCGTACCGAGCGTGAGCTCGGCTCGCTCGACATCGTCGTGAACAACGCGGGATTCACAAGGGACCGCACGGTGCTCAAGATGACCGACGAGGAATGGCAGGCCGTGATCGACGTCCACCTCCGGGGATGCTTCCTCGGGTGTCAGTATGGGCTGCGGGCCATGAAGGACAGAGGGTGGGGGCGGATTGTGAGCCTCTCCTCGACGGCCGCGTTCGGGTGGTTCGGTCAGGCCAACTACTCCGCGGCCAAGGCGGGGATCATCGGAATCACGAAGACGGTAGCGATCGAGGCGGCGAAGTACGGCGTGAACGTCAATGCGATCGCCCCGGGCTCGGTGGACACGCCGATGCTGCGGGGGGTGCCTGCGGAACGGCTCCAGGAATTCGAGAAGGAGATCCCGCTGGGGCGGTTCGCCCGACCCGAGGAGATGGCCGCGCTGGTCGCCTTCCTCGCCTCCGACGAGGCGAGCTACATCACAGGTCAGGTCATCGTCGCCGACGGGGGTGCCGGCCTTGGTTGAGTCGTACGTGGAGGAACTGTCCAACCACGAGCAAGGGCTGGTCGAACGGGCGCGCCGGTTCGCCGTGGAGCAGCTCCGCCCCGTCTCCCTGGAGTACGAGGAAACCGAGGCGTTCCCGTGGGGTCCGCTGTACGAGGCTGCTGCGCTCGGCCTGACCTGCCTCGACATCCCCTCTGAATACGGAGGTGGGGGAGTCCCGAGCCTGCACGCGATGTGCACGATCGTGGAGGAGCTGGCCTGGGGCGACAGCCCGATCACGCAGGTCATCCTGCAGGGAGGGTTCTTCGCCGGGCCGCTTCTGGCCGTGGGGACCGAGGAGCAGAAGGAACGGTGGGTGCCGCGGCTCTGCGAGGCGCCGCCGCCGCCGTGCGGGCTGGCCCTCACGGAACCGGACGCCGGGTCCGACGCCGCCGCCATCACCACTCATGCGAAGACCGTGGAGGGTGGCTACGTGCTCAACGGCACGAAGACGTACATCGGCAACGGGCCCGTCCTGGAGCTGTGCACGGTGTTCGCCACCGTCGCTCCTGGCACGCGGTCCAAGGGGATCACGGCGTTCGTGCTGGAGCGGGGCGATCCCGGGTTCTCGCAGGGACCCCCGCTCCCGAAGATGGGCAGCCGGTGCTTCCCCGCCGGCCAGCTCGTGTTCGAAGACTGTTTCGTGCCGGAGGATCGTCGCATCGGCGACGAGGGCGCGGGATTCCGGGGGCTCATGGGCTTCTTCGACCGGGCCCGGGTCCAGCTCACGGCCAATTCGCTCGGCATCGGCCGCGCCGCCCTGGAACACGCGGTGGACTACGCCAAGGAGCGCGAGGCCTTCGGCCACCCCATCCACGAGTTCCAGGGGGTGGCCTTTCGCCTGGTCGATGCGAAGATGCAGCTCGACCAGGCCAGGCTGCTGTCACACCACGCCGCTCGGCTCGCGGACACCGGCAGGCCGTTCGGCGTGGAAGCGGCCCAGGCCAAGCTGGCGGCGTCGGAGGCGGCCATGTTCGCGACGTGGGCGGCGTGCCAGACGCTCGCCGGACGGGGGTACCTGCGCGACTCTCCGGTTCAGAAATGGTTCCGCGAGGCCAAGCTCGACGAGATCTGGGACGGAACGAGCGACATCATGCGCGTGATCGTCGCCCGCGACTTGTTCGCGTCCTGAAGCTGGTTCTTCTCTCTCACACTCTGTCGCGCACGACGATGATCGAGGTGTGGCGACGAGCCGCGCGAGCCAGCGCCTCGTCACGGGTCAGCAGCGGAGCATCCAAGGCCCCGGCCAAGGTCACGTAGAGCGCATCGTAGACGGTGAAGTTCCTGAGCATTCCGAAGGCGTGGGGGAGGAGGGGCGT